>NZ_LNRB01000015.1:0-146646 GCF_001557945.1 Vibrio sp. CUB2
TGTAATAAGTGCGTTGTTAGGTTAATGTACTAAATAGTTTCCAAAATTAGAACTGGTCTTTGCACCGTAAGCACACTAAGGTTTCAAGATACTTTTTCTAACCTGACCGAAACGGTTTATAGCCGTGGCCGCAAATCGTTTTTGTCCAACTTCGAGCTAGCTGGTGAAGCCAGCTCATGGAGGATGAATGATCGGGGGTTTAAATGATCGCTAGCCAGCTTTTTTAAGCAGGGTGTACTAAGATGTGGGCTTGATGTATCTCGGTGTTCCACTCTTTCATTTCAGCAAGAAATAGGCCGTGAGCATTAATCGAGTTGATAAGCTCTGGCGCACGCTCTAGTTGGATAAGCATCGATAGCGGGGTGACTTGATTGTGTTCTTGGTCAAAACCGTGTTCGACTTGTTCCTCTAGCATATAAAGGATCCCAGGCTCCGCTTCACTACCCTCCTCAAACAGTCTTGATTCGATACCCTCTACGTCATAAAGGTGTACGAGTAGGTTATAAAGCTTTTCAGCACCGACGAGTTTAGTATGCTTCGACTGTGAATTAAGTTGATGCAGTTTCATTTCTAGGTTCCCACCTTTTTTTCTTGCTACGCTGAGCATCAGTTTGATGTCTTTTTTGATATTCGATAACTACTTATCGTTGAGCTTTGGCTTAAGGTACTTTATCAGTATGTCATTGCGTGATGTTACTGGAACAAAACGAGAAGATGCGGATACCTGACACAGCAAATGAAGCAGGGCGTGGGTAATAACGTTGTGAAGGTTGTGGTAGTAGTCAAAGTCTCGTTTGATTTGCATAGCCAAGGTAGCGTTGTGGGTGGGTTTTAAGAATATGGGGTCTCGGTGTTTTAAATCAACTGTAATACTGAGTTCGGAAGTGGTTTCTCATACATATAGTTATTCATGAATTGCTAATATTCAATTTTCCGAAAATGATAATTGTCCAGAACCTTCACAGTTGGTACTTCGTAACTCAGAAGTGCCCCATTATCATTCAGAGTAAAAGATCAATCATATTCTGTTAATGCGAGCTGACCTTATCAAACGTTATCCGAAGTAACGTACGATTACTGAGTGTGTCGACTTCTTGTTCAAGTCATTAAAACCTGTGCAGCACTTAAGTGTTGTGCTAGCTAAGTCACTTAAGTAACTACCCCAAAGAGTTATAAAAACAATATCAAACAGTTAGAATATTCCTATTTAAGTAGGTAGGGTAAGACATGTATTTAAGTAACTTAAAAGCTGAAGGTTTTCGGTGTTTTGGCAAAGAATTCAATATTCAATTAACAGATGGTTTAAACGTGATAGTGGGTGAAAATGGAGCAGGTAAAACCGCCGTCATAAGTGCAATTCGACAACTATTTCACGACTCTGAATCAGGCATATACAGTGTTACCAGCGATGATTTTTTTAGCCCTTTTGTTGCTCGCGGAAAAACCGCACCATCTTTCTCAATTAGCGCTGAGTTTGATGGACTAGATGTGGGGGATAAAGTAGCTTTTCTTCCATGGGTTGGAGCTTCCAGTACAGCACTATTAAACCTACAAGCCGAAAACAAGGAAATGCGAGGGCGATTCAAAAAAGTCATTTGGGGAGGAAAGTCCAAAAGCTCCCTGTTTGATCCTGAGTTACTAGATCTAATCCAGTGTATTTATTTGCCACCACTAAGGGATGCTGAATCAAAATTGTCGAATGGGCGTCACTCCAGACTATCCAAACTTCTTAAAGCCCTAAATCGTAAACAGCTAAAACAGTGTAAAAAAGACAATGAACTACACCCTCTTGAATCCAAGCTGAAAGAATTCAACGAATCCTTGGCTGGTAACGAAAAATTAGGTATCAAGGATGCCAATAAACTCATTACAGAAAACCTGACTAATGCAATCGGACACTACTTCGGGCAAAACACCAGCATCCAATTTGCAGAAAGTGATTTTACTAAAATCACTGAAAGCCTGACCTTGCTTTTCTTTCCTGACTTATCTGTAGAAGATCAGGAACTATTCCGTGAGCTGAGCCAAAATAGCTTGGGCTATAACAATCTACTTTATATTGCTTCAATTTTGGCGGAACTCACACTAGATGATGAAGATGAAGAGCAACCCCTTTTCAAATTGCTGCTTATAGAAGAACCAGAAGCTCATTTGCATCCACAATTGCAAATTAGACTGCTAAATCATCTCAAATCCGTAGCTAATGAAAACAAAAGTGTTCAGGTCATTGTGACAACACACTCGACGGTTTTAGCCTCTTCAGTTGAACTTGAGTCAATCATTCATTTATCGAAGTCACCAGAGCCAATAGCGACACCTCTACGCACCTGCGGGTTGCCTACAGCTAGCAGCCAATTCATCAATCGATGGCTAGATGTAACAAAGTCAAACCTATTATTTGCAAGCGGTGTAATCCTTGTTGAAGGGATTGCAGAACAAATGATAATTCCGACTTTGGCAAGAATAGCTCTAAAAGGGCAAAAGGAAGGGCGAAAAAGCCTTGAAGATCTTGGGATCTCGACAATTAACTTAAACGGGATCTACTTTAAGCATTTCATGCAATTGTATTGCAACATTGACAATGTAGATGATGCTAAAGGAGGACTCGCAAGTAATAGCATTCCAATAAGGTGTGCGGGGCTCACCGACTTAGACCCACCAAAAGTAACAAAAAAACACGTTCCAGACCCTGAAAATAAGGGGGAAACTAAAGAAATAGAAGAAAACTTCATCCCATATGAAGGCAATATGAAAGCTGGGACTAACCATGCTATCAAACTGGTTGATTCCATCAATAAGTCAACTAATGCACGGCTATATGTGAGCAAGTACAAGACATTAGAGTATGACTTAGCCATGGAGGGAAACAATGCAGCATTAATGTCCAAAATAATTGCATCTCTGTGGCCTAAGCCCAAAAAAGGAGAAAGCTCTATAATCAAAGATTTTACAGCAATGTCCAAAGTAGATTGGACTAAAAAACACCACAGGAAATTGCCGAGGCAGCCCATGAAATTCTTAAAAGAATTGATGATGACAATATTGGAAAAGGGATGTTTGCTCAAGTTTTAACCGATGAAATCCAATGTGATGGTTCTAATTTTACTGTTCCTGAATATATCAAAAATGCAATTTTCTGGGCTTCATCGATAGATGTTGCAAAGGAAGAGTTATGAAAGTCGAGTTCACCCATGAACAACTTGAGTATGTGAACTCCAGCATTGAAGAGCACACTTTCTTGGAAGCCTGCCCCGGAAGTGGCAAAACCGAGGTCGTTGCAGCGAAAGTAGCTAAGGAAATCGATTCTTGGAAGATAAAAACCGGAGGACTGGCCGTGCTCTCTTTTGCCAACAGTGCAACTGATGAGTTAACAATCAGGGTATCAAAGTACCTTCCTCATGGTCAGGGTATGTACCCCCATTTCTTAGGTACTTTTGATAGTTTTATCTACAAGAATATTGTATCTCCTCTAGCCACAGAGCTTACTGGATATTTAGGGGAAGGTGGTGACGCGTCAATACGCATCATTGAACCTAGCGCAAATTTAGGCTTTAGAACAAAATATGGTATTGCAAGCCGAGGGAAGATAAATGCTCATCATTATTCTTTCGATCTAATCAATGAAACTGTAGCTTTTGAAACAGGAAAGCCTGAACTAGATAAAGTACTTAATTCTGTGACTCTAAAAGATTGGGAATTTAAGCACCTTTTGGAGACCAAAAAAAGGATGCTAAAAGGTGGTTTTGCCACTTACCGAGATATTGAATGCTTGGCTATAGATGCCCTTTTTGACGATAAGTATCAGCACTTTGTTGAGTTATTTGTAAAGCGCTTCCCACTCGTCATTATTGATGAATGCCAAGATCTCTCTGATGAACAGTTAACTATTCTTCAAGTACTTGCAAATAAAGGAACCAAGTTACATTTCGTTGGGGATCTCCATCAAGCTATCTATGGCTTTCGTGACGTTGACCCAGCCAAAGTACAGCAGTTCGTAAAAGAAAACCACTTCACTAACTTACCGCTGACTAGAAACTTTAGGAGTTGCCAGAACATCGTCGAACTTTGTGCCAAATTGACAGGGCGAAACGACATTGTTGGAAATGTATCATGGCTAGAGCCAAGATGTTTGGTTGTTCAATACGACAACTGCCCCACTGAGCTGATAGATACCTTTAAAGAAAAGTGTAACGGCTTTAACGACAGTGTACTAGTCTCGAGAGGCCACTCGCAGATTGGAAAATTTCAGGCCTCCGTTATCCAGCCTAATAACATCCAAAAATTGGCTCTTTCTATGAAACTTTACAATCCTAAAGATATGGAAGCGCTAAGCCACTCATTGAAATATTTTTCAGAGTTTCTCCGATACCACCTCAGCGAAAGCAGCAAACCAAACAGCCTCAATTGTCCTCAATCTATCGACTCAAACCTATCTTGGCGAAAGTTCTTGTTTGATTCATTAAACTACTTGATAAACAATAGCTTAAATAGCATTGAAGTTAACTGGTCGACTTGGACAAAGAATGCAAAAACATTAATTCGAGATCTTCCAAGACAGGACTTCTGTTCAGAAGCTATTGCTAACATATTAGCTCCCTTACTCGAGTTAAATTTAACCTCTCCATCTAGCTCAGCCAAACTTGAAGTAGCTTCATCATTGGGCTCAACTACTACATCATTAATCCCGTATAGGAAGTCAACTATCCATGGAGCAAAAGGGGAAAGTCATGATGTTACCATAGTCATATCATCTGCTCGTGCAGGAAATGAATCTCACTGGAAAAGTTGGATTAAAAACCCTGATAGTGAGGCAGCTAGATTTGCTTATGTTGCGTCATCACGCCCAAAAGAATTTTTGATTTGGGCCGTCAAAACTCTTAAGCAACCAGAAAAGAAGCAACTGGAAGCTGTTGGGTTTACCATAGTTTAACTTCATACATTCTATTGTAATGTACAGCCAGAGTTAGAAAACTATCTAAACTACTTTGCCAAATCTCAGCTTATCCGTCATAGGAAAACTTGGCAAAGTACATAACACGTTTTTGTCCATAAGTTGGATAACGGACCCGCTATCCAACTTACTAGTGCTATTACAAATAGACTATTTCTCTTCCAGAACTTTAACGATCGCCGCATCTAACTTATCTTGCATTTCTTTCGACAAACGTCCGAATTCATAAGAGAAGTTGCGACCATTCACGCGCTTGCGTGCAAACATACCTTTGCTATCGAATTGGGCGAGGGGAATGACTTCCGCTTTGCCAGTCGCGTTATTCGCCTCTGCGACTTTTAACTCGGCTTTGATAGCAGAAACAATGGCATCTTTCTGATCCTCAAGCGAATATTCAGCCTGAATATTGACAAGACTTTTCTCAATTTTCTTTGCGAAGCTAGCAATCTGCTTTTTATCATCACAGGTCTTCATCACCTTATCTAGCAAGGCATAGTCTGGATGTGAAAGGGCATTTACAACCGGAAATAGCTTAACCAGCTTCTCGTCTATGCTGGCAGCTTTCATCGCTTTACTTACTCCTGCCTGACTAAGCCCAACTTGCTTTGCAACCTCAGCCTGAGTTATCTCTGCGTTTGCCGATTTGATAGCGATACATTGTTGTCCAATTTCACGCAGGTTGTGTTCTTTAGCGGTTTGTAATTGCTTAGCTAGGGCCTTAGCATCACTGACGGAGATTTCATCCTGAGTGACAAGAATACGGAACGTTTTAACGCGGCCTTCTTGAAGTAAGAACCAAGCACGACGGCGAGAACCATCCAACACATCAATCTTACCTTCAATTTCTCGACCCACGGCAGGATAGAACTGTTGAAACTCCAGTGAATTCAGGTCTGAGAGGGACTCTGCAGTAAGAAGCGATTGATCGCGTCCATTCACATCGAAAGTAACAAACGTTTCATCACAAACTTGCTCGTATGACAGTGTCACTTCGTTAAACGTCGCAGTGTTACCCGATGCGAGTTGCCAAACCACGCTCTGGCCGATAGATTCAAGACCAAACTGTTCTTGCAAGTACTCAACGGCATTGGTGCCAGCTTTATCCAGTTCTGCCGTCAATTGCTGCATTAAAGTGGTCAGGTTCGTCTTAGCCGCTGATTGCTGTGCTTCTTGAGAACCTGGTGCGTTACCTAAAGGGCTACCGCCGCGTTTTTTCGCCATTATGCTTGCTCCTGTTCACGCCACACATTAAGAATGTCACGCTGAATTTGACTGGTTACCTCATACCCATTTTGCTGCGCTGTTTGGAACGTCGACTTACTTTTTGGGTACTCGCTCTTCGACATATCAAAAACGGTCGAAAGTAGGGAAGAGGCTTGTCTGATTGCTTCGCTATGTTTGAACTCCTTAGAGTACAAGTAAGGTGCAAAATGGTCGTAAAGACTGTTCATCAACTCAGTTGTGGTCGAGCTGTCTCGGTGGTTGGTAAGCAGGATCTTCATGAAGTCGTACCCATCATGATTCGCATTGGCCAGTAGCGCCCATACTTGCGGAATGTAGCTGAAATATGAACAGGTCGCATCGATGTCGTTTTCCGTAATAGAAAGCGGGAATACCACACTCGTTGCGGCAAAGTAGGCGTTATAAGTCGCGTAGCCTAGTGATGGCGGAGTATCGATGATGATGATATCGAACTCATCTTTCACTGCATCAATGATCTCAGCCAAGATAGAGTAAGGAGATGGCAATTTATTACTGAAGACTTGCTCATGGAACCAACCTTCAATTGCTCGGTCACTCTGCGCCGCTGGTAGAATACGCAAGTTAGGGATGGTGGTTTCTAGGAACGCCTCAGATACCGCTTGCTCAAAAGTTTCGCCTTCATCCAAGTCAAAGTTACGCATAATGAGATCGCCCACAGACAAGTTTCCTTCCTGATCTGCCTCTGGCGCGTAATACATAGAGAGCGTCGCTTGACCATCCATATCGATTAATCCTACACGGTACTCTTGATGGAACTCTGTTGCTAAACCAGATGCGACAGTCGCGGCAGACACGGTTTTACCAACGCCGCCTTTCTGGTTTTGGATCACGATGACTTGTGCTGACTGCTGTTCGCTACGCGAAAACTTTGGCTCTTTACACAATGCCTCTGGCAACAAATCACGTACACGGTACATTTCCGCAATATCAATAGACCATTGAGAGTCTTCATGACGACGAGGATCAACCTCTGCTGCCGTGACGTATTTATCCAGCGTTTTTGCATCGATGCCTAAGTAAGCGGATGCCTCTGCACGGGTAAAGTTGCGTAATTCTTTACGGTGATTTGCCAGTAAACGTTGGTTACGGCGCTTAATGTATGCATCAGCACCCTGCTTAAGGGATTGAAAGTGCGACGTTGTTTGTAGAGTGTCCATTTCTGTCTCCATGTAGGAATTAGAAATAGTATATCCCTTATTTTTTAGAGTGTATATATAAAAATGAGGTAATTGTATCTTTTTTGACCTAAATTGTTATTCTAATAAGTTGTACGGTTCTACAAGAAACCAGTCAGATTTTAATAACGGAATAGCACACAGTTTTTAAAACGGAGTCGTGACCAGGTAACTGCAATAACCGCCAACTAAGTGTCATTATTCAGGCTGAATATTGACAAGTGCAGGGGACAACAGGCTCCTTTGTGACTACTCACCACCCTATCGGCCGATGCTTCTTATGTCGTTAGCCGTTGCTCAATAGTATTGAGACTTACGCAGCTTCCATAAACACAAACGACCGTCCAGCTGCCTTTAATTCTAGAATGCCTTTATCACGAATATTAAGAGCGGCATTTAAGTCGCGATCGATATCTGTAGTTCCGTAAGACGGACAATCCCATTTGCGAACCTCTAATTGCGCCAGTCTTTACAGCGCGTGTTGTGCTTCGACATAGGCTCTCGCGCCTTTGTTGAATCCTTTTGCACTGAATCGGACGTTAACTTTATTTAAAACTGTATATACGTAATTAGATTTAGAGAACTGGTCCCATACATATCGAGCCCAGTTGCGTGTCGTTGGGAACATGAATCCTTCGGCCTTGCCTGTACACTGGCGACTCATTTTGACTAGCTTGCCGTTCCATCTCATAACGCCAGCCGTCTCTGGCATGTCTTCAAAGTCGTAGCAATATTGATCGGGATACATGATGCCAACCGAGAAATTCCCATCGCCTCGCGTGTATGTTGTCGCCATCCATTTGTTTTCAAAGTGGTCGCGCGTGTCTACATTAATGCCAATAACCCCGTAATCGAACCCGTTGAATGTTGTTCATTGTTTAGCACTCTCTTATAGGAGCGAGTCATTAGCTGCGCAAGCCGTTGCTGATGCGGAAATCGCCACCGCTAGTAGTAGTTTTTTCATTTGTATACCTAAGTAAATGCTGTGTCGTGTTTAATTAATGCTCTTGTGAGTAGCTTGAGCGATTGCTGCAATTATTAGTGCTGTCATTTTCATACTTCTCTCGATGTTCTTGAGAAGTCCTTTTCAGAAAAGTGTTAATCCATAACACGTATAGGTTGGAAGTCTGCTATCTGATGTTGATAGAAAACATTTGTCGTAATTATAAAGAATATTTATAAATCCACACGTTTTAAAGGGTTATTCTCGCAAATCTCAGGGTCGATTGCCATCGAATCCAAGTAGTGAGACAAGACATCAAAATCATCTTGATAGGGTGTTTCAAAAGATAAGAATGCGCCTATATCTGTAAGCTTGAATGTAGGGCGCTCGCCCTCCGTATCGACACTTGCCCTCGCAATTACCCTGATCACTAACCCTACCTTTTAAGCACTATGTGACGACGTCACTGATTCGGAGCTGTGCGACGAATATTAGAATGCGCTCACGCAGTGAGCAAGAAACATCCTTACAGCATACTCAGAACCTTTTTGTATGCCAGTTTGCCTCCGGCACAAAAATTGCCCTTCGCCTTGCCAGAATGCGCGAGCGTAGCGAGTAAGATTATTCACGGAATCATGCGTATATGTGTTGTGGTTTCCTGTCGTATGACAAAAGAAAATTCCAGCGCAGCCAGCTATTATCACGTAATCCAATTTTAATATGAGTAGTTAAAGCTGGCTGTGGGGCCCGTCAAAAGCGTTCCTGAGAGTTACGTATATCACTGTTGTTTGATGCTTTTGATGGGAGGTTTCTCTGAGCGAAGCGATGTTTTACTTAAATATTTATTTATATATTTGTTTTTAATACAAAGTCTTAATATGGAGTTCTATAAAGCACGCCCTCTATATTAGGTGCATTTTAAGGTGAAACTTAAAGGGTAGAATGTAAGGGGATCTTTTGTGTGAATAATAATTTTAATGCTTAGAAGGTAGTTTCTTAACGAGAAAAGGGGAGGGAAGGATAAGAATGAAAGAAAAAGCCGGTGCGTAACGTTAGAGAACGTGACATCAATCACTCTCAATTATCAACAGGCGTGCGAAGTCCTCCGCTTGCGCGGATTCAATCAAAGGTAATTAGTGTGGATTAGGGTGAAGGGGAAGATATGCTTCGAACACTCGACCTGTAGACTCCGCAATACTCTCAAATTTGTTGGCGTTCAAGAATATCTGTCTGACACCATTAGCGATTTCACGAAAGCTTACCCACGTATGACGTAGACCTTCTTTCATCTGACGCTTACGTGTAGCAACTATGGATTCAGCAACATTACTGTAACGAACAACTTTAAGATCACTAAAGAAACGTTCAGAGAACTGCTTGTAGGCAGGAGCACTACGAACAGCACCTTCACCGTCTTCCATTCGGATATTGATCGCTTCAGAGTGAAAGTAACCCGCTTGTTTTAGGTACTTAATCGCTTTCCCAAATGACTTTGGTGCAATGTACTCACCAAAGCGCAAGGCATAATCTTCTTGCAGTTGATAATAGCTCAGTGTTTTCATGCCAGCTTCGGTTGGCTTACCGACGCGGCCACTTATCATGTCAGTGTTACTTAACAGACAGGCTAAAACCTTAGCAACTAGCTCGCGAGCTTGGCGGTTGCGCATTTCAGATACCCAAACATCTAAAGCAGGGAAGCGGCTTGGATTATCAATAAACTCTTCGCAACCTTTAAAAATTGTTGCGAACTCAAGTGGGAGGTTTATGACTTTCGGCTTTTTCTTATCACGCAATACACGACGCTTTGTAAAGCCAATTTCCAAGTTAGTGAATGCTTTACCCTTTGCTTTAAGTCGAGCCTTCTCTGCTGCCACCGCGTCATGATGGATCTCTATACACTCACGAACTCGTGCTTTGCGATTAGCACGATAGATAGCGTTGGATTCTTTTCTGAGCTTACGCGTATGTTCATCCTTCGCATCTAGCGCTGGACTGGGAGTGACTTGGTTGAGTGATTCAAAGGACTGCATAGCACACCCCGACAGAACTCAAGCACGAACGTAATGGAGTTACACCATTGACGATATAAACGCTTGAACTGAGAGTATGCTGTGATAGATCGCACCGAGGGCGCGTTAAATTAAACTGTGTCATATTTTGATTTCCGTAGTTGAAGTCTAATCGGGTGGTAAGTCCGAGTAGTTGTCATAAATGTATAGAGAAAACCGAGAAAGATCAACGATCAACTTCAAGATCTTCAGATACAAAAAAGCCAGACCCTACGGAAGATCTGGCTTTGTTGCTGAATGTTATATACCAAGGTACCACCCTCAGCCACTCAATTGTCCTTAATACACTGCGTAAAACTCTACGCAGGTAGCGTGCTATGCAATGCACTCTTGACACTTAGGATTATAGTAGAACGTGTTTTTAAAAACAACCATACAACCTCAAAAAGTTAACATCTCTTGATTAAAATAAGCAATGAAACTTGTTTTATATTAATTGGTTATTTATGAGCGTTTTAACCTCAGTTTTATAGGCATTTAATTGCAATGTAGAACCCTCTAATTTATCAATTCCCCATATAAAAAAGGGATTAACCCTTAAAAATGTCAGTTGAATTAGTACAGGCTTATGAAGTTAAAATTACTCTTCCTATCATTTCTAGCATTTGGACTGGCTGGTTGGGGCGTCGCTCTCACCAAACCAGACAAACTGGATCACCTTTCTTCTTTTATGACTTACAACTACGTGAAGTCAGTCGTTTGGTATCACTCTAGAGGCAAACTAAAAGAACTAGAGAGTATCATCCTTAACGATGATTTAAGTGATGAAGAAGCTATAAAACGCAAAATCCAGAACATGCTCAAACACCGCACATCTGTTTACTTACGAGAATTTAATTCACTCGACGCTCCAATTCAAAACGTCGGGAACCACTACGAAGAAATGTTCGAGTTCGCGCCATTCTTAAATGACGTTTATGAGGTCGTTTTTTCGGACAAAGATGTTCACCTGAAACTAAGTTTGATTGCCGACATTATGGAGGCGTACCAAACAAGGGCGAACAATCAACTACTTGATCTAATGAATAATAAGGAAGCTAGGTTATGAAAAAAATTGCTGTTGTATTGTCAGGTTGCGGTGTCTTTGATGGCGTTGAAATCAACGAAGCAGTGCTTACGCTGTTGGCTCTTGAAGAGCGTGGCATCACTTATCAATGCTTCGCTCCAGATAAGCCACAACTCCACACAATCAACCACCTAAAAGGTGAAGATAAAGAGCAACCTCGAAATGTACTTGAAGAGTCTGCACGTATTGTTCGTGGCAGCGTAAGTGCACTATCAGAGCTGGACGAACAAGATTTCTCAGCGCTCATAATTCCTGGTGGTTTTGGAGTAGCAAAAAACCTATCAACATTCGCTACCGATGGCGCAGATTTTTCCATTGACGTTGAATTTCAACAAGTAATGACCGCCTTTGCGAGCAAGAAGAAGCCTGTTGGTTATATGTGTATCGCACCAGTGCTTCTACCTAAAGTGTATAACGGTGTTCGCTGCACAATTGGTTACGATGAAGAAACAGCAAGTGTAATCAACAGTCTAGGAGGACTACATGTTGACTGCACTGTAGACAATATTGTCGTAGATAACGATTACAATGTTGTAACGACGCCTGCATACATGCTAGCTGGTAGTATTGCTGATGCTAAAAAAGGTATCGATAAGTTAGTAGAGCAGGTGGCTTCCTTGATTTAAAGTGCTACGCCTATGGAAAACACCTACGATATTCTCTGTACCATTGGAGTAAGTGCTTTTCTTGGTCTTGGGCTTTGGCTTGCTCTAGAGTTTTTACCTTTTCAATCAAATGGAAATGTAACAATAGCGACAACTTTGGAAGAAAAGGAATCTCCAAAGGCGGAACTTTTGTTTGATGCATCTCAGAACGCGGTTCTACGCGGAGAAGATGAGATATTGAGGATAAAACAGGGTAGTACCAACCACCGTTTTATTAGCTATTTGTTTGAGCATGAAGGTCAAGACATCCCTATTGAGCAGTTATATCAGGATCTCAGGCTGCCAGAAGATACTTACTTAAAAAAGCTTATCGCGAATACTAAGCTACCAAAGGAAATAAGGAGCCAAGCGTTCGTTGTGAGTAAAAGCACAATCCGCTTTCAGACAACTCTCGATTAAAAATGCAGCCGTGAGGCTGCATCATCGCGGGCAAATCGAAGATATAACACGTCCTAAAACATCTACCTTAGAAAGCTGTTGAAAAGTAAGAACTTCGTCTTTCTGACTACCTAAAGATTGCAACCTAACACCGGTTGATGTGAATGATAACCTGCGGATAGACATGAAATCTTGGGTTTTGAAAACGTAGAGTTTGTCGTCTTTATAATGTCGGTCTTCAAGATCGACAATCAACTTACTTCCGTCAGGAAGTATATCCCCCATACTGTGCCCTTCAACCTGAACATACACTAGTCGTTCGCTGTGACCTGAGGGAAGCAGCCTAGCATCAAAAAATACAGATTCATCGCCTTCTTTATAAGATTGAATCGATACCGCAAAACTCTCAGGAACTGGTGTTACTTTTGCTCCGTCAACACCAACTCGCAACCATTCGAAACTGACATTGTAATGTTCAGCTAAACGCTTCAGCTTGGTATCTCTTGGAATAATAAGGTCTTTTTCCCATTTTCCGATTGTAGTACCTGTCACTTTTGCAATCCGAGCTACATCTTCTTTCGTTAGCCTAAATTTATTCCTCAGATCTTCCAATCGTTGACCCAACGTCTGCATTTCATGTAACCCCAAAAGAAGAAAAACACCTAAATTCTAAGACCCACACCTCATACAAGAATAACGAAAAATCACCCTTAAATAGGAACCTCCTACTTAAAGGTTGATCCTAAGTTCAATTTCGACTAATTTATAAACACACATACAAATACCGAAGTGATTTGCGGACTAGAGAGTTAAACGAGAATCTAATTCATTGAAATTTAAGATTTCTCATAATTTTCTCACTAGTCCGAGAAAACAAAATCACTTCTCAGAAAAAGAGAGTGTGATATGTATCACAGTCTTTTTAGGTATTAAAAGCACTTTATCCGTAGTTTAAATATGAAGTTAAAGTTTGAACTACGAAATTGGAAGCTGGTAACTTCCCTTTAACTATCCGCTCTTTATCAATTTGTGCCTAGGCAGATAAAACACCGCAACAGAACGTTGGAAACGTGCTCCACTGCATCAGTTTTATCGATGGGGAAGCCCCACTAAAAACTTAGTGGAGAGAAATATTCCCCAAACACACCCGACGTCTCGCAAACGGGCTGGGTTCGGTTTTGCTCTGAGCCGATGAAAGTGAAAGAGCAATCTCGCAAGGAGAAACAGTTATGACCAACAAACTCAAACGGTTTCGTTCATATCGCTACCTAAGAACTCAATCAAAGGTCGATAAAGCAACAAAAGAGCGAACGCCACAAGATATTGAAGCAGAACGAACACGTAATCACTTCCGACGATTTCATGCTCGTGAGTTCCTAGCGTTGAGGTAAATGAAATGCCACAAAACGCAGAAAAAGACACAACTGGAATTTGGTTCGAACTAGATGAAGACACAAACCGGCTTTTAGAAGAATCGGCAGAAGCGAACGACAGGTCTAAGCGCAAAGAAGCTCGATTTCGTCTGAAAGATCACTTATCAAAGTTCAACCAACACATGAAACCTCGCGCTAAATCCTAGCGCTTTTTTTTATCCAAAAAGATCCAACCTTGGGACGGAAAAAGGAGTCTCACATGGATGATAAAAAAATTGTTGAGGGGCAATTAACCCTCGATAAGCAAACATATGATCTTCTCAACCAAGCCTCTCAACGCTCTTTTCGCTCCTTAAAAAAGGAAGCTTCCCTTCGCTTAATTGACCACGTACAACGATTTCATCAGAGCCCACAAAATAAGCTTGATGAGATAGTGTATAGAACGTCCATTAAGATCCCTATTAGGGTAAGAAAAAGCGTTATACCTTGCCTGTATCGAGGCAAGTACAAAGTGAAAACCTTGGTTGATGAATACTCAATACGTTTAAAAGACCATTTAAAACGATACCCAACAATATCAGCGGTTGGTGTCGTACAGGAGGAAGAACATGCTCCTTGAGTTGAGTGCGTTAATCCCTCTACTCAATACCTGCCAAAGCCAAGTTGACGCAAGCATCCTCAAACGTCTTATCGATAATGAAAGCTCTCGTAATCCCTACGCTATCGCTGTAGTTGGAGCCAAACCTGTCAATCAACCCAAGACCAAACTTGAAGCCATCCAAATTGCTACCGATTTGGAGAAGCAAGGCTTTAAGTACAGCTTGGGATTGATGCAAATCTACAAAGAGAACTTTCCCGCCTATGGCATGACTATCGAAACCGCATTTGACGCTTGTAAAAGCATTGAGGTCGGAGCGGATATTTACGCGAAGTGTTACCACCGCGCAAAAGCGCAAGCACCAAACAAGGCACACCAACAACTACTTGATGATGCCGCCTCTTGTTATTACTCCAATAACTTCACACGAGGCTATCAAGGTGAAGGAGAGAAAGGACTGAGCTACGTTGAGAAATTCAACCGAGCAAAGAAACTGCCCTCCAACACCATTTCTGAATCTTACGACTCAACCTCTGAGTCTTCTCAACCTTCAAAACCAACACCACCAAAGCAAGCCCATTCATGGGATGTCTTTGGTGATTTCTCTTATTAACAAGGAAATATTCAATGAAACCACTTAACTCAAACACGCAAACATACAACAACCTAAAAGCGGCATTCATCGCCATGATGCTGGCTGTTTTTTGTCATCCGGCTATCGCCGCAGGTGGCCTAGATGAAGGTATCACTTGGGTAAATGAAGTTGCGGATTGGGCATACAAACTCTTAGGCGCAGCCGTCTTTGTTTACAGTATCGTCATGGTCATCTTGGCCTTATTGGAGAAAAAAACATGGGGGGATGTGGGCATCAGCATCGTTAAAGCAGCATGCGCTGGCGGTATCGTTGCAGCAGTCACTTACGCTTGGTCTATTTGGGGAAGCTAATCATGCAAGACGAAGAACGAGATCAATACGCCAGTTATAACTCGCTAGCACGCAAACCACTCATGTTTGGCATGCCTATCATCCCTCTCATTATAGGAATGTTGACGATGCTACTGACTGGTTGGCTTGGGCTGAGTTTCTTCGGAGTAAAAGGGCTGGTTTTTCCAGCCTTTATTGCTTTAGGGCTACTGTATATCCGCATTCGTAGCGAAGAAGACAGTCGAGCCATCGATGAAATGAAATGGGAAGCAAAAGGCTTCTTAACTCGCCTTCGCTGCCAGTCCAACACCATTTCATTCACTTCTATCGATAATCACCCATTCAGGAGAAAGCAACATGTCAGCGAATGGTTTAAAAACAATACCCCTGACTGACCTTCCTGCTTATGGCTACCCAATCAATCGAACCATGCTCTCTTTGGACGACGCCAAAGTCATGGCAACCATAAGCCTTAACGGAATACCTTTCGAGTCAGAATCTTACAACACGCTCAAACCTTCCTTTGAGCTCGTGAAAAACATCCTTAGCACCCTCGCCAGAAAGTACGGCAGTCAACTTGCCATTTGGACACACATCGTTAAACGTAAAGAACGCTTTGAAGCCCACTACTGCTTCGAGAGCGACTTCATGCAGCGCTTTTCTGATCGTTACTTGCAAGACTTTTCCGGTGAGGACTTTTTCAGTGTCCGGTACTACATCACCTTTGTACTCAACTACAAAGGCACACTCATCGAAGGAGAAGATGAGCTTGGTGATATTCTCAAGACGGTTTCAGCCGCATTAAAGCGTTTCGATAGTAAAACGCTTGAAGTCGGTGACGCTCACCGCTGTGAACACGTTGAGTTTCTTTCTTACTTACTCAACTACAACGACCAACCTAAGCCCCTTACGTCAGAAAAAGTGCGCAATTATATCGGTCACAGTGATTGGCACTTCGGTCACGACTTGCTTGAGGTTCGCAACGCGAACAACGAGGCCAACAAGTTCGCCACCTTCTTTGAGCTTGATGCCCTACCAATCGCAACGGAAATGGGGATGTGGGATTTCATTTTGAGTCAACCAACCGAGTTTATTCTGACTCAGTCCATGATTTTTATGCAGTCCCTTAAAGCTCAAAAAATGATTGATAGGCAAACCAACTTCATTGAGTCTAGCGACAACGCGGAGCATGAGTTAGAAGAGCTGCAAGCGGCGCGAGACTATGTAGCCTCCGGCGCGGTCAGCTTTGGAGACTATCACGCATCACTGGCCGTCATTGGTGACTCACCAGACAAAGTGATCATAGATAGCGCTGACTTAAATGGTCAGTTCCTAGCTAAAGGCACAGTCTTAAAGCGTTCGAACCTCAAGTCTCAGTTTTCATTTCTAAGCGCACTTCCCGCGTCAAAGATGCGCATCAAGCCCTCACCACGAACCATTGCTAACCTTGCCTCGACATGGTCACTACACAACTACTCAACAGGCAAAGCAACGGGCAATCCGGTTGGAGATGGCAGCGCTATAATTCCTTTAAAAACGCTGTCTAACTCCCTGTTCCACTTTAACTGTCACGCCTCGGCCATAGGCAAAAACAATACGGGAGAAAAGAGCGCAGGACACACCATGATACTCGGTGCATCTGGCTCAGGTAAAACGACACTAGAAGCCACACTTACCGGCTTTTTTACTCGCTTTGAACAGCAAATCTTTTGTATCGACTATAAACGCTCTACCGAGTTGTTTATTCGAGCGTTTGGTGGTGAATACTTTTCGATTAAGGAAGGCGAAGATACAGGCATCAACCCTTTCCAATTGGAGCAGTCCCCAAAACTCGTTAGCTTCTTGAACCGCCTTGTTTGCCGCTTGGCGCAAGATTCACAAGGCCACATCAATGCTCATGATGAACAGGAAATCAAAGACGCGATAGACAGCGTGATGACCTTTGACGCACCAATGCGCGGCCTCAGTATGATGCTGCAATCCATTCAAAATCCGGACTTGCGCATGAGGCTCAGCAAATGGTGTCGCAGTGAAAACGGTAAGCTCGCTTGGTGTTTGGACTCACCTCATAACCAGTTCAACCCGCAAGCAATGGATCGCATTGGCTTTGATTCAACCCTGCTACTAGAGAAAGATTCAAGCGGTCATGTTCACCCTGCTAGTGAGCCCGTTCTTGCCTGTTTGTTCTTCTTAAAAGAACTAATGCAAGAATCCGGCAAGCTACTGCAAACCATTGTTGAAGAGTTCTGGATGCCAGCGAACTTCCCTCTCACCCAAGCGGTGATGAAGCGAGCGTTAAAGACCGGACGTTTAATGAATGAATTTATGGTGCTGTCATCACAGTCACCAGAAGATGCGATTCATTGTGAAATCTTCCCTGCCATCGTCCAACAAACCGCAACCAAAGTGTACTTGCCGAACCCTGATGCAGAGTATGACGCTTACAAGCAATGTAACCTGACCAAAGGCGAGTTCGATAAGCTCAAGGCGCTCGATAAACAAAGCCGAACCATGCTCATAAAGCAGTCGAACACCAGTTGTTTTGCAAAGCTGGATTTAGGTGGCTTTGATGAGTTCCTACCGATTATCTCAGGCTCTACCGATGACATTGTGCTGTGTGAAACCATTCGCGCAGAGGTGGGCAATGATCCTGATTTGTGGATACCTGAACTACTGAAAAGGAGATAACCATGCTTAAACGAACCACGCTTGCCTTATGCATTGCATTGGCATTGAACGCCTCAACGCAAGCATCAGGTATCCCCGTTGTTGACGTTGCAGGCATCACTCAAATGGTGGTTGATAGTGCGCAGCGAGCTCAAGAGTTTACGCAGTCGATAAGCGAAGCTCGCAACCGCCTTAATCAACTCAAAAGCCAAGCGGAGCATTATAAATCGATGGTTGAAGGTCACTATGGATTCGAAGAAATACTCAGTGACCCAAACCTAAATGATGTGATCGACCTCAGTGCATACAGTGATTTGTATGACGCGATTGATGATATATCCGACTTACGTTCTGAATTTGGCCTTTATTCCGACGACCCCGTGATACAGAGGCGCTACGATATGCAACTGAAACAACTTCGTTTTCAGGAAATGCTTTATGAGCGCAGCACTGAACGCAACGAACGAATGAGTCGTCTACTTAGCCAGTTTGGCAGCGCAACAACGCCAGCGGCCAAAGAAGACTTAGCGAACAGCATCAACTTTGAAACCATGCAGATGCAAAACGAGCAACGCATGATGGATTCAATGTCAGACATGCTAGAGCAACAACGAAAACTTGAGGTTAGTAAGCAATCGAAGTTACGCATAGAAAATATGCTTTACGGAGATGGGATACCTTTAGAGAAATAAGGATATGAATATGAAAAAAGTAACTTTAATCACTTTACTATCAGTCGCTCTTTTGGGTTGTGATAAAGAGGAAGTAATGACCGTTGAATGGTATAAGTCTCACGACAAGGAACGAGCTGAGCTACTAAAGGAGTGTAAGAATAACGCTGAAAAAGCAGAAACGACAAACTGCAAGAACGCATCAATCGCTCAATCAAAGCTAAACACCAACGATCTGTTATTCGGAGATGGAATCTCTATCAAAAAGTAAGGACATCATATGTTTGATGATCTATTTGCCTTTTTAGACACCGCTGTTTTAAAGAATATAAGTGGAATGGTTGGTGTTTTCGCTAATGTCATCACTCCATTATTAGGCTCTTGCGTTACATTGTATGCGATATATCTTGCATACAAGATGCTCTATGACGCAGAGAATATGATGATAATGGAGTCGATGAAATTTGTCGGCGCTTTGGCGTTCTGTACGTCAATAGCATTTAATACAACTTGGTATCTAAGCAGTATCGTTCCGATTGTTTACTATTCTGGTGATGACATCGCACAAACTCTACTTGGGAGCAGTGGTACAGGCTCAGTCCAAAGTATGTACGATGATATGGCCGCGACTGTCCAAACAATTTGGAGTTCGATTGATATTAGCGTGACCGATGGTAGTTCGTGGTCAGAGGCTATATTGAAATGGTTCTTTTGTGTCCTAACTCTGTTAGGAGCATTACCTTTTATTGGCATTGCAACTGCTTACTTAGTGGTTGCAAAGGTAATGGTTGGCTTCCTTCTGATAATTGGCCCGTTATTTATCATGTTCGCGTTTTTTCCTTCAACGCGAAGCATGTTTCAGTCATGGACAGGCCAATGCTTGAACTACATTTTGCTTTCAATCCTATACCCAATTGCTTTTAGTATGTTTAGCACAACCTTAGACAGCGTAATTAATACCGATAGTATTAATTTACCTTCCGCTTTAATGACCTTTATTTTGTTTTTCGTATTCATACTCCTTTCGGTTCAAATCCCTGTGCTTAGCTCTTCTCTTTCGGGGGGCGTTGGTATTAATGGGTTGGTTAGCAACATGGGAATGGGTATGCGAAGCCTAAGTAACGCCGCTAAAGGTGGCGCAGGAGCAGCCAAACGCGCAATACAAGGCACGTACAATGGTGCCAAGTCATTAGGCGATAAGTTCAAAAACCGAATTAGACCAGGCTAACACCTTCCTCACACTCTCACCCTAGACACCGCGCCGCTTTACGCGGTTTTTTTGTATCTAAAAAAGGACATTTTTATGAAGACGTTCACCCTGTTATTGGTGGCGTGTTTGACTGTGGGCTGCTCTAGCACTCCACCGCCGCCACCGGAGCCAAAAGGCGATATCACTCCGGTTAACCCCTCCAAAGTTAACCTCGCTGATTTGTACACCCAAGGAGATATGCAATGAGCACAACCATCGATTCTGCCTTGGAACACAATCATGCCAAGGCTGAGAAAAAACCAACCGCCAAACATCAAAAGCAAGCTGATGCGTACCTCGAGGAGATTAAGCAGTTCGAGCAAGACCGCGTCGAAATCGCCAAGAAAAATGCGAAGACCGCATGGAAAGTCGCAACGGGCTCTGGCGTTCTCGCCTTGGTGCTCGGCATTGCCATTGTTGTGATGATGCCACTAAAAACCGTGGACTATCGATTGCTTTACATCGACCCACAAACAGGCATGACTCAAATCATTCAACCACTCGCTGACGCAAGAGAAATCACGTACGGTGAAGCGTTAGATAAGCATTGGTTGAATCGTTACGTCATTACTCGTGGCTCTTACCAATGGCAAACCGTTCAAGACGCCTTTGACTACATCAAACTCACCAGTCGTCACGATGTATTCAGCGCTTACAGCACGCAGCTACGAGCTAAGAACTCCCCTGTCGAAGTGTTCAAAGACTATAAGAAAATCCGCTTAGAAGACGTTGCCATTTCGTTCTTGCCAACCCGCCAAGACCAAATGCTCGCGCAAGTGGCCTTCACCAAAGTGGTACTCAATAGCGACGACACGCCTGACACCTCTTACCTACCGACCAAATGGAGCGCCACCGTTACCTTTGATTACCTCAAGGAAATCAAAACGGAATCAGAGCGCCAACTTAACCCACTTGGTTTCCGAGTCACCAGTTATCAAGAAAACAGGGTGATCCAATGATGAAACAACTGATTGTCTCTTTGGCGTGTTTGATGGCGTTCTCCACCCACGCCTTAACCCTGCCAAAGCATCAAGGCAAAGACCGCCGCATTGTGTATGCAGAGTACGACCCAAGCGATGTGATTGCGATACGCACCAAAGTGGGCGTCACCACCCTCATTCAGCTCGACAAGAATGAAACCATTGTGGGCGAGCACTCTGGTTTAGGAATGGGAGATGCCGCCGCATGGGGGTTTAACGTCCGCGGTAACAACGTGTTCTTTAAACCTCAAGCCAAACAGCCCAATACCAACTTAACCATCGTGAGCGATTTGGGGCGAACTTACTCATTTGAACTGTTCACCAATAAACAGCCGTTCTACGTGGTGAAAATGCGTTACCCAACACCGAAGAAAGCCAACACTACCCCTCTCAAAGCCCCTTGTACTGATGGAAAATACAACTTCCGTTACGTTAAATGGGGCGATGAGGAATTAGCCCCCGCCTACGCGTGGGACGATGGCCGTTTCACTTGCATGAAGTTTTCTAAAAACGCCGAGCTGCCTGTGATTTACCAAATCAACGCCGACGGCAAAGAGTCGTTAGTGAACTACCACATTGAGCAAGACACCATCGTGATCCATTCGGTTGCCAACGAATACCGTTTGCGCCTTGGTGAACGTGTTCTAGGGGTGCTTTCTCACTTTGTCGAATTCGCTGGCCACAACCCAAAAGCGAGCTCGATTAAAGCCACTCGCGTCATTAAGGAGGACGAACATGAGTGATGACAACACCATTCCAAGCGCTTATGAAAGTGCCAACCTCGACCGTGGCGAGCTCACGGTGAGTGGTCGTAAAAAGAAAAACAAAGCGGTCATTGTGATCGCTTTGGTGATGCTCGCTTTGGTCGTCGTCGCGGTGGGGGTTCTGTTCGCGATTAATCAATTTCGTGAAGCAGAAGTGGAAACAAAGCCCCTACAGCCAGAGTCTACGGCCGAGGTAGTTGGCGTTGAAAAAGGCACGGTTGGCAACGACAGTGCTTGGTTTGAGAAAGCCAAGCGTGACCATGAAAAAGACAAGGCGCAGCAAGAGCGCGCCGCACAGTGGAAGCGAGAACAAGAGCTCAAGCAAGCCAAAGAGCAAGCAACGCAGCAGCAGCCTGTCACCGTACCTAAAACGGGCGTTCCAGAGCCCAATGTCGCAAAGCAACCTTCCACTACATCGAAACGAGACAAGAACGCGCCACCGACTCCGCAAGAGCGCCGCTTAATGGGTGGCCTTATGGTTAATGTTGAAAGTGGCAATGCCGCCAGTAGTCAAAGCCCCTCTGAACCTGCCTCTTATGACAACAGCTATGACGCACCGACCTTCGCGATGGGTCATGCCTCCAAGCGCAAGCAAGGAGGGTTAGACTTTTTGTTGAAGCACAGCTCCGTTATCCCTTGCGCGCTCTACAGTCAGGTCATTTCAGACTATCAGGGCATTGTGATGTGTCGTGTCACTCAAGATGTGTACAGCGCCAATGGTAAAGCGCTACTCGTTGAACGAGATTCGTTAATCACGGGCTCTCAGAACGTCCAGTTAGAAGCAGGGAAAAACCGCGTATTCACTGCATGGGCTGATATCGAGACGCCGAACGGGATTTCAATTCGCATCGATTCGCTGGGTGCAGGTCGCCTTGGCGCAAGCGGTAACGAGGCTTGGATAGACAATCACTTTAAAGAGCGCTTTGGGGGCGCAATTTTACTGTCTTTCCTCGATGATGCTTTTGGCGCACTCGCAGAAAAGGCCGCTTCATCGGATGGCGATATAACCTTTGATAGCTCAACCGAGAACGCCAGCAACATGGCAGAGAAGGCACTTGAGAGCAGCATCAATATTTCACCAACGGGTTACACCCAAATAGGTCAACGCATCAACATCATTGTTGCTCGCGACATTGATATGTCGAGTGTGTACACCTTCGAATAACCGCTAAATCTGGTTGGTCTGCGGGATTACATGATTGATATATATGTAAAATTTTAGACCCGACAGGCCAACCACCTTCTCACTTTCACGTCACTTCAATACAAGGCTCGCTTTTTGGCTGCAATAACGGGCGTAGCGCTTGTTGAGACAAAAGGAGTAACACGCCACGCGTGGATAAAGACTTTGGAGATTGTCCATGGAAACCCTGTCTGAATTTGATATCGCGCTCGCGCAGCGCCTCAACATCATCACCCCTAACTTTCTTGCTCATGCCTCACCGCAGTTCGTCAATTATTGGCTTGAGGTGCAAAAGGAAATCGAGCAGCGAAGTATGCTCCATAACGCAGAGGATAGCCATGAACACCATCGATAAGGCCGCCACGGTCAATCAATTACTCAGCATGACCGGACTGCGGCACTACTTAGACTTAGAAGGGCTCACCGAGATTGCCATCAACCGACCTAACGAGGTATGGTTCGATCGTGGTAACGGCTGGGAGCACAACGCGCTGCCAAACTTGTCATTAAACATGTGCAGCAATCTCGCGAAAGCGTTAGCGACTTTCGCGGGACTGACCATTCCTCTCGGTGAAGCCAATCCTGTCGCCTCAGTGATTTTTCCTGATGGCGAGCGCGGTCAAATTGCTATCCCCCCTGCCACTGAAAACGGCATTGTCAGCATGACCATCCGAAAGCCTTCCCTCACTCGGTTTGCGCTGTCGAGCTACCAAGAAAGCGGTCGCTTCTCTGATTTTAGAGAAATGGATGTGAACCGTGTTGAATTAACACCGGTTCAAGAGCAGCTTCTCACGCTCAAACAAAATGGCGACATGGCGCAATTCTTTAGCATGGCAGTAAAGAGCAAGCTCAACATCTTGCTCGTCGGCGGGACTGGTTCAGGTAAAACCACCGTTATGAAAGCGATGGTGGACGAATACCCCGCCGATAAGCGCCTCTTCACCATTGAAGATGTGCATGAGCTCGACTTACCCAACCATCCCAATCACCTTCATCTGTTTTACAAGCAAGGTGGCTTAACCCCGAAACAAATCATCGAGTCGTGTATGCGAATGAAACCCGACCATGTGTTGCTTGCAGAACTTCGTGGTGATGAAGCATGGACCTACCTTGAAATGCTCAACACTGGACACGAAGGCTCAATCACCACCATTCACGCCAACGACTGTTATTCCACACCCGCACGATTGGCGGGATTGGTGAAACAATCCGAAGTCGGCCAAACACTCGATTATCACCACATCATGCGAACCATTCGAACCAGCATCGATGTGATTGCCTTTTTCAAACACACTCACCTCGTCGAACTCTTTTACGACCCCGTCGAGAAGAACCGACTGTTAAGCGAGGGCTAAATCATGGCGCTATCGAAAAAGAAAAAAGGAATATTGTTCGCCATGTTCCTTTTTTTTACTCTGCTGTGCTTCATTGGTGGCTTGTACGGTGGCGGCGCTGCCTATTACAAGCTCACCAATATCTCGTTAGAGCATCTGACCTATCACAGCCTCTTTGACCAGTGGCAAGCCTACCACCACAACCCAGACATCAAGAAGTTCTTGGTGATTGGGGTGGCCGTGAGTATCGCCATCACTTTGTTTCCGACGCTGATGGTTATCGTGATAGCCATTGCCAGCCAAAAAAAAGAAGAAATACACGGCAGTGCGAAGTTTGCAACCGACATGGACTTGGCGAACTCTGGTCTTTTCCCTAACCCAAAAGCCAAGAACAAGAAGCCAAGCATCTTGTTAGGCAAGATGCCCAAAGGTCGCTTTAAAGGCCGTTTTATCGAGCTAGAGAGCTCGCAGTTTGTTGAAGTCCCTGCCCCAACGCGAAGCGGTAAAGGGGTTGGTATCGTTATCCCCAACTGCGTGACCTATCCCGATTCGTTGGTTTGTGTCGATATTAAATTCGAGAACTTAGTCAAAAGCGGCGGGTTTCGTCAGCAATGCGGCCAAGCCGTTTTCTTGTTTGCGCCGGATGGGTATGCCATTGATGAGCAAGCGCGAGAGCGCGAAGAGCTTCGCACTCACCAATGGAATCCTTACGATTACGTTCGCAGAAGTCCCGTGTTTCGAGTGAGCGATGTGCTCAATATTGCTAACAGCTTATACCCAATTTCTGGGGATAAAGGCGATATTTGGAATGAGTTAGCGGGTAAGCTATTTAAAGGGCTCAGTTGTTGGATGCTCGATACCGAGACTATTACAGGTATCACACCCTCTTTGCCTTACGTGCTGAAACTTGGCGGCATCGAGGGAGGCCTAAGAGCGTGGATGCGCCGAGAAATCAAAAACGACTACGTCTCAGACGATGTACGTTTTGAGTTCAATAATTGCTTATCGATGGCCGAAGACACCTATTCGAGCGTCGAAAGTAACTTACTCAGTCCATTGGCGATATTCAGTGACCGCGTCACCGCAGCCGCCGTTAGTGGTTCGGATTTTGATTTTCGTCAGCTGCGCAAAAAGCGCATGACCATCTCCGTCGGTTGCCAACCCGCGAACCTCAAAAACTTCGGCAAGCTGTTCAACTTGTTCTTCGAGCAGCTTATTTCAGAAAACACCCGCACCCTACCTGAGCATGACGACACCCTGAAGTATCAGTGTTTGGGTTTGCTCGATGAGTTCACTGCCCTTGGCCGAGTGAAACAAATCGAAAAAGCAATCAGCTACCCCGCTGGTTACAACCTGCGATTTTTGACCATCTACCAAGACGAAGGCCAGCTCGAAGAAGTGTATGGCCGAGAGAACGCGAAAAACATTCGCAAGAACCACGGTGTCAAGGTGGTGTACCCCCCGAAAGAAGTGGACGACAACGTTCGCCGCCTCTCTGACACCTTGGGTACTAAAACAGTCAAAAAGCGCAAAGTCAGTCGCAGCACGGGCAAAGGTTCAAGCCGAACAACCAGTGAAGATGAGCTAAAGCGAGCACTAATGATGCCGCATGAAATCGTGGAGCTTGGCTTTGAGAAACACCCGATTGCCAAAGAGCTCGGTATCAAAACCCTGATTTTGAAAGAGAACCAACGCCCCTTCATTGCAGAGAAAATCATCTACTTTGAAGAGCCCGTGTTCGCTGAGCGAGTGAAATACTCCGAGGCGAATATCCCTGAAATCCCACTCCTTAAACTCCATTGAGGAACATCCCATGAAACACAAACTGTTTATGGCCGCTATCACAGCGGCTTTTTTGTTACCTGTACAACCCACTTTCGCAGCAAGCGACGATGAATGCGCTATTTGGCTTTGCCTTCCAACAGGCTTTCCAAGTGGCTGCGGTGGCGCGAAAAGTGCGTTTAAGAAACGCATTAAAAAGTTCAAACCACCCCTACCAAGCTTCGCCTCTTGCCTGTTCTCTGGCGACATTCCTGTTGGTACAGCATCAAGTGACACCGACATGGCCGCTCGTGATGGTCGCGCCGCTTACATTCCACCACGCAGTGAGTGTGTGAAATGGGAAACAGGTAAGGATTGGAGCCGATGCGTTAAAACAGAGATGAAACCAAGCCAGATCATTAAAGACAGAAGTTGTCACATCAACCACAAACAAGGGACTTCAAGCCCAAAACATTGCTCGCATACCATCAGCTACGTTGAGACGTTCCAAGATGGCAAGCAGTACGGGGAAACCTATTACTTCGATAATGCAGGGAACACCTACATCGAAGGTTCAACCGAACACTAGGGGGTACTATGATCGTTTATATTGCAGAGAAACCCTCCCTTGCCAAAGCCATCTTCGAAGGGTTAGGTGGCAACCCGCAAACGCAGCGAGGGGATGGGTTTTATCAACACAAAGAGCACGTCGTCACGTACTGCGTCGGACACCTTTTAGAGACTTATGACCCTGACGACTACGATGAGAAGTATGCGAAGTGGACGTTTGATGATTTGCCTATCTCGACAGTCTACCCGCCGACCCTCAAACCCATTCCAGATACCAAAAGCCAACTTCAAACCGTGCTTAACTTCATCAAGAAAGCCGACACGATTGTTCACGCTGGCGACCCTGATGACGAAGGGCAATTGTTGGTTGATGAGGTGCTTAACTACGCAGGAAACACCAAGCCTGTTCAGCGCTTATTGGTCGCTGACTTGAACCTTGCTCCGGTTCAAAAAGCACTGGCGAACATGGAGTCAAACGAGAAGTACGTTCCCCTTGGTATGAGCGCTCTAGCGCGTTCTATTAGCGACAAGAGCTTTGGGTATAATCTAACACGGGGTTGTACCTTAAAAGGTCGTGAGAAAGGCTTTCAGGGCACGCTATTCGTTGGCCGCGTTAAAAGCGCGGTTATGGGTTTTGTGAACGAGCGAACGCTGGCAAACCAAAACCACCAAAAGAGCTTCTATTACGATGTTTATGCGCAGTTTGAGTGTGGCGAAAATCGCATAAAAGCGAAGTACAATACCAAAGAGAGCGATCAGGTTGATGATAAAAAGCGTTTAATTTCAGCATCTAACGCGAGCTTCATTCAAGACTCTGTGACCAATAGACCAGGACTGGTGACATTGGTCGTCACCAAGCCAGAAAAGAAGCTTGCACCACAGCCATTAAACCTTTCTACGCTGCAACAACTTTGCGCGAAAAGTTACGGTTACAGTGCTGAAAAAACGCTGAGCATTGCCCAAAGCTTGTATGAGACGCACAAGCTCTTAACCTACCCTCGAACGGACAATCGCTTTCTTTCCGACGAACACTACTATCAAAGCAGTGATATCCTCGTCGCCATCGGCGCAACCTACCCTAGCCTCACCGACTCGATTACCAATACCAATGTTGATATGACGCGCAAGCACAAGGCATTCAACACCGATAAAATCGAGGCGCACCACGCCATCATTCCAACCACCAAACACGGAAACCAAGCCAGCCTAAACAAAGAAGAACGACAGGTTTATGAGTTGGTTTCTCGTTACTTCATCGGTTTGTTTTATCCAGAGTCCATTCGAGATAAAACCAAAGCCATGTTTGAAGTCGAAGGCTACCAGTTCAGCGCAACGCAAAGCGTACTCGTTGAACAGGGATGGGAAGTGCTGCACAGCGAAGAGAAGGAAACCCAAAGCGATCATGATGGGTTTGACTTAGCCACGCTGAAATCAAACACAGCAACCACCTGTGTCGAAAGTGAGGTTGAACAAAAGGAAACCAAACCACCGAAACTGTTTACGGAATCAACACTGTTGGCCGCAATGACCCGCGCCGCCAGTTTCATTGATGATCCAGACCTTCGCGCTAAGCTGGAAGCCAAAGACAAAGACAGCGATGACCGAGGCAGTATCGGAACAGAGGCAACCCGCGCCAGCATCTTGAGCCAGCTTGCCGCAAACACCGAACTCATCTTGATTGGCGAAGAAAAAGGTTACAAGGAGAAGGTTTGGAGAACCACCAAGCAAGGTCAAGAGCTTTGTGCCGCACTTCCTAACGAAATCATCAAACCCGATATCTCTGCGATCTGGGCAGAGAAACAAGCCTTCGTTAAAGCGGGGGAAATGTCGGTTGAGGACTTCATTGCCGATGTGGACAGCTACATTACGGAGCGCATCGATGGCTTAGACAAGAACGGCATTAACATCACTTCGAACACCGTCCCTTGCCCTAGTTGTGGTAAGCCTTTATACAGACGCAAAGGCCGAAATGGTTGGTTTTGGTCATGTTCTGGTTATCCAGAATGCGATAAGGCTTACCCTGACCTACAAGGCAAACCTGACTTTAGGCCAAGGATTAAACCTGTTGTCAGTGATCACAAATGCCCGACTTGCAGCAAAGGTCTAATACGCCGCAAATCACCGAAAGGAAAAGGTAAATACTTTTGGGCGTGCTCTGGCTATCCAGACTGCACCACCACGCTCTTTGATCGCAAAGGTCGTCCTAACTATGAAAGCGCTAAATGCAGCTAAGAAAAATGTATGGTCCGCCCCGTTATTGCAACTACAATTTAGTAATAACGGAGTTGGTTTGCGCTAATGTATCCGGAGTCCACGTTGGGAACATTAACTTCCCCGCTCCACGATGATATCCGCGCCAGATTATCCTTAAAAGCCCCAAAGCAACTAGGTGCTATTTTTTGTATCAGGTTACTAATCTGGCCGTTCGACCGTTTTTGTCATCACGTTCATTGGCGTTGCAAACTTGGTTATGGCTATACAGCCTTAAAAGCTTGGCGGTGGTACAACACCGCCCAAGCTATTCTTGCTAGCTTATTGACAAGTGCGACTACCACTACATTAAACGGCTTTGTTGCTCGTAAATTGACTAACCAATCTCCAAACACTATTCCTGTTGTTTCTATCCTAGATAGCACGGACCTCGCTCCATGTATAAATAGAGCGCGAAGGTGTTTGTTCCCTCGTTTACTCATGCCTAATAGCTTTGATTTGCCACCCGTTGAATACTGCCTTGGAACGAGTCCTAGCCATGCAGCCATCTCGCGACCTCCACCAAAGTTTGAAGGAGAACTGATATTGGCCACACACAACGTTGCTGTTAAATCACCAATACCAGGAATACTCTTCAAAAGTTCGGCATTTTCATTATTTTCAGTAATCGCTTTCAGTTTTCTATCTTGAGTAGATACTTGCTCATTTAGGTATTTATAGTGCTCATGAATCGAGAGCAACTCAGCGACCAGACCCGGTGGTAGCTTTATATCTTGCTCGGCCAACCACTGAAATAGCGCTTTCATCTTGGCATGGCCTTTAGGAAAACTCAGCCCAAACTCAAGTAGTATTGCTCCAATTCGGCTCATACAAGCCGTTCGTTCTTTGATATAACCATCCCTCACTCGATGGATAGCTGCGATTACCTGAGCTTCCTCTGACTTGGCAGAGACAAATCTCATGCTTGGTCGACTCGCTGCTTCTGCTATCGCAGCCGCATCAATAAAGTCGTTCTTATTACCTTTGACGTAAGGTTTTACATATTGAGGCGGGATAAGTCGAACTCGATGCCCATAGGCTTCACACTTTCTCGCAAGCCAGTGAGCACCACCACAGGCTTCAAAAGCGATGATGGTAGGTTCAAGTACAGATAAGAAACGGAGTAGTTGGCTTCGACTAAACTTACGGCGAATAACGTCTTTGCCAGTGTGATTGTTGCCAACCGCATGAAAGCAGTGCTTGCCTAAATCGATACCTAAGATGTGAATGGTAGACATATGGTTCACCTCGTTCTGAGAGCCTACTCTAAGCGTAGGGCTTGAGAGTGAGGCGGACCATATAATTAGCCCCGTTACCTATTGGTGACGGGGCTTTTTATTTTGTTCTAATGTTCAGTTCAATTAACCAGACGGTGCAGCAGAAAATAATTACCGGTTCAGCTGCAGAACGTCCATTTTGTGAACCCCGCGATTACAGCCGCAGCATAAGTCACTAGTGCTGACTGATATTCGATTCTTACACATTAACTTGTAAGCCATACCGAGACAGCAAAGACAAATTGCTGGTTATAAAACTCGTTTTTGGACAAATGTATGGTACGCCCCGTTTTGCAAGTGAAAAATTCAAATAACGGAGTTGGTTTGCGCTAATGTATTCAGAGTCTAATTGGGGACACCTACATGCTACATAGCCCCAGCTCTACGATGAGATCCGCGCCAGATTGTCCTCAAAAATGAGAAAGCGTTCTATGTCGCTGTTCTGTCCACAAGGTCTTCAATCTGGTGGTCTAACCGTTTTGTCATCTTTCATTTTCATATGCAAACTTGATTTATACTCTTATTTCAAATGGTTTCTTCGTAGCCATAACAGACCAAGCTATCCTCGCTAACTTATTGGCTAAAGCTACTAAAGCAACATTAAAAGGCTTTCGAAGTTTTAAGTCTGTAAGCCACGAGCCAAAGTATCTCTGAGCAGTTTCATCTCGCCATAAAACAGCCCTAGCTGCATGGATAAAAAGCTCACGAAGTTCTTTGTTACCTCGCTTGGATATCCCTAGCATTCTTGGCTTTCCACCTGTTGAATATTGAAATGGTACTAACCCTAGCCAAGCTGCAAAGTTACGGCCATTGGAAAAGTCTTTAGGGTCGGAGACGGAAGACAGGCAGCAAGAAGCTGTCATAGGTCCAATGCCTGGTACGGTTTGTAATATAGTAAATAACTCATTGTCACGATTAAGAGTTTCCAGCTTCTTATCTTGCTCTTTAATTTTGTCATTAAGATCATTGTAATGACTAAGCTGATCTCGTAACTCAAAGACGAGTAAAGAAGGAACTGGCTGCCCTGTATCTGCCAACCATTGAAAAAGACGCTTCATATTCGCATGCCCGCGTGAAAAGCTGAAGCCAAACTCAGTAAGGATAGAACCAATACGGTTCATCGTTGCCGTTCGCTCTCGAATATAGCCTGTTCTAATCCTGCGAATAACTACTCCTAATTGTGCTTGTTCAGTTTTCGGTGAAACAAAGCGCATTCTTGGTCTGGTCGCAGCTTCGGCTATAGCATCTGCATCAATAAAATCATTCTTATGACTCTTCACATATGGCTTAACATATTGAGGGGGAATCAGCTTAACTTGATGCCCATATTCTTGGCATTTTCTTGCAAGCCAGTGAGCACCACAGCAAGCCTCCATTGCTATCAATGTTGGTTCATGCACAGAGATAAACTGTAGTAATTTACTTCTAGATAATTTGTGCCGATATTGTTCACGACCACTATAGTCGTGGCCAACTAGATGAAAAGTAGATTTACCTAAATCGATTCCAATAACTTTGATTGCCGACATGATGGCACCTCCCATATTCAGCGACATAGCTGAGTGTAGTGCAGGTGTGGGGCGTACCATCTTATTAATGAGTTTCGGAAAAGCGAACATTAGCAAACCATGAATAACCATAGGTATGGCAAAGTGAAAAAAGCCCACTGTCAGGTTCTATGAAAGTGGGCTAAGACTATACAGGTTAAGGTATGGAAAATCGGCTGTTTCTATGGTTAAGGTGTATTGTCCGTAAATGGTTTGTCTGACATCTCTCCCTTACCGTCATATAAAACAACGACTTTTGTATTACCTGTCTTGCTATATGGCGCAGATTGTACCCAACCATTAGGATCTGCATTCTCTCGGATAGTACAATCATTATGCTTTCTGTTGGGATTGCAAGAGTACTTGTATAATAGTAATACTTGCTCTTTATTTACTAAGACCTGCATAACTCCATTTGTCTTGAAGTTTGAGTAATAATGGTTGATTGTCTCTATTTTTTGCTTGGCAAGCTCGGTGTCTATCACATCATCAATTCGAAACCATTTAGTATCATAATTCTCATCGAAATTACCCCACTCGAGCTTCCAACGCTTTTGCCACTTTTCATGTGATGAACCGCTACCAACTCCATTTTCCCATTCGCCTTTTATAGCGCTAGGAATACCAATATCAATGCCTGCACTAGCACAACACCCCTGAACGCTCCCATACGCAAAGTTTGCTCCTCCACCATAAATATCACTGACCCACATATCACGAATAAAATGAGGTCCACCTAAAGACCCTGCATTGCCAATGCTCGCAACTGAAACAGGCTTACTCTCAAAGCAACCATTAAGTAGAAAGCACATACTTACAGCAATTAAAAATCTATACTTCATTATCAAATACCACTCGCTTGAGTTGGTTTCCTTCTTTCGTTACCGCATTAACAAGACTGTCCATTGCAGTCTCACACCCTGCGTTGATGAGTGCATCATGAGGGCGATGTATCCATTCCTTTCCGTACTGGCTAATCTCTCCTTGCCAATATGTCGGTGCAATGCTTCCTAACGGTTGAGCTAATAACTTTTCATTCAACGTTTTTAAAGCCGCATCACATCCTGTCAATTGATTAAAATCTTGCGGATAGGCGAGCTTATCGTCATCCCAATTCACACCTGCGACCTCTGCCTGCTGTTTCATTCTTTCTAATGGCAAAGCCGAAAGAGCATTGCTAATAGGCTGAAGCTCGTAATAATAAAGAATTCCATTCACCAATGTCACAACACCATATAAACCCTTAGTGCGGCATTCCAAATTCCAAGCATCTTGAGCGTGCTTGTGTAGACGCTCACTGTATGCGGCGGCTCCATAGGCATTCTGTTGTGCTTGTATCTCTTGTCTTATGGATTCTTTTTTTATTAACTCACGATTATAAGTTGCAGACAGAGGCATTCCATACCTTTCAGGTAAACCTTGCTTTGCATACTGATCTTTTGAAGGATAACCGCCACCAATGTCTGTGTGACAGCCAGCAAATACTTCCTCATAAAAGTTAGAAGGTAGAATGCCATCGCTAGGTAGCAGTGATGTTAGAGGGAAGTTCTTTCTGTATTCGTGATGGGCGCTTATCTGGAATACACGCTCCGCACAACTAGTATCAAGTCCTAGTTCAAAATTACCTTCATCGTTATTTCCAGCGAGATAGAACGAGCCTACGGTATCGAACAGCCCAACAAAACGAACGCTACAGGTGCGCGTCTCGTCAGGATAGTAACCATGTTTAGGTTGGCTACTGACATCATCTTGGTGTGCCAATATGTTTGGGAAAACTTCACCGAATGCTTCACCATCTCGCGGCTTGTCATAATCAGGTAATCCATCTTTAACGGCATTAACAAAGTGACGAGCTAAAGCCGCGCCGCGGCTAAAACCGAAAACATCAAACTCAATGTGCGTTATGCCGTCAAAACTCCCTTCACTGGACAAAGAGTCGACAATATCAAAATACTGCCGTATCCAGTTTTGCCACTTATAAAATGCCCCAGTATCGTCAGCGACAAGGTTATAAACGGTGTCAATGAAGGTCGATGTTTTCCCTAAATTATTAGGGCTTACACCAAATGCTTGAGCTAAAGCGATTTCATCTTTTCCTTCATCTATCAAGGTTGGGTTTTGCCACGCTCCATCCACAGTCCCGACCCCAGCAACATAAATTTTATTGGTCTCATCATCTAATGGGTAAATTTCAAATAGCCGTGCCACATTGGTGCGTGATTTCACCCCACGTGTTTCTTTGTAAAGATCATTCAGATGGTTTTGTCCAGTACCATCAAAGAACACCCCAATCCGTAGTATTTTTTCTTCGACTTTTTTTACATTGAGAACTGGTGTTGTCTGAGAAATACCTTGAAGTTCAAAGATGTTTTTCATTGACGAAGAAAGCAGTGGCTGATTGTACTTCCCCCATGTATTACCTAATACATAGCTCTCGCCAACTTTTATCTCCGTTAACGGAGAGGGAGATTCTTTGATTTCTTGAGTCTCATCGACAACATCCGATTTTTCAACAATAAGAACATCGCCAGCTCTTAAAGCCATCGGATCTTGTTCGAATGATGGATTTAATTTGAGGAGTTCTTTCGGGCTAAGGTCGTAATACCCTGCAATATCATTCCAACTTTCATGCTGTCCATTATCCTTCATATTCACTTTATGCGTTTGAATTTCTTTGCCAGCGGTATCGTTGATGTCAGAAGGTGCTTCTCTTGGTAGAAAAGGCTGTTGTAAAGAAGAAACAAGGAGAGCTGTGTCAATCAGTGTCGCATTTTCGTCGAGCCAAACCATGCTCACTTCGCTCAATTGCTCGTTGGTCAACTTACCACGGGAATAGAGTATGTGTTGTTTCTCTGGTTCTTTTCCTTCAACTTTCACAGGAACCAGTATAGAACTAAAAACCTGATCGCTTACAGGGGTGCTAGAGATACCATCAGACGATGAAGATTGAGTAATACGCCATCCCCACTTTCCGTCGCCTAGTATATCGAGTTCATACAACAACTTACCTTCGTAGAAGTAGTAATAGAAGCCATGCAAAGCCCAACCTAATTTTGACTCGCTCTCTAGGGATGGCAACAAGGGAATAAACTCAGCATTAAAGTACCCTGAGCCGATAGATCTTGGCATAACGTTAAAGGATGTGCTGATGCCAAAGTTCTGATGAAACTCATGAGTCAGCTTTTTTGACTCTTCGACATGACACTCTCCTGTGAGCACGGTATACCTTGCCGAGTCTAACGCCTCTTCAGAGTGCCAGCGTTTAACGCTCTCCTCATTATCAGACTTACCAAGAGAGAAGACACCTAATTTCAGGCTAGACAGATCGGACTTTGGTGCATAGATCTTAATACGGCACTCAAACCTCGCTACAGGCTCAGGTTCGTGCGCTGGGGTTGGAGTTGGAGGTGCGAGAGGGACATCATCCTGAACTGGGGTATATCCAGCACTTGTTAACCGTTTCGGCTTAGGGAATTCTATCGGCATATCATATACTTTCAATTCAAAAGTACATTTTACCAACAGTGCATAAATCACACAGTAAGCAAGAGGGTTGTTTTACTATGCAATCTGCTTGATTTCTTAGGCATTTTAACTAACAAAAGACAAGTGTTGGGCACATTTACAGAATTTTTAATGCCCCTTAACCCCTAAACAGCCTTGGTTCGAGGACGACGTCAATTCAAAACCACCTTTTACTAAAGAAACCTCTGCGGACACACATTAGCCGTATTTTTGCAAGGCTCGGCTAACTACGACCATACCTTTTTGACGAAACCAATAATAGGGCAATAACTTATATAGAATTGAACATTAGCAATCCTTAAATTAGCTCAGGTATGAGAAAAAGAAGTTGTTAGGAATAGGTGTAAGTTGTACGGTTATGACTTTAATGCAACCAAGAGCACATCGAGATTTGTAGGAAGTGAAGCTTCGTGGTGGCGATTATCGAGGAGCCTATGTCATTACATGAAAAAATTGTAACTCTAGAGCAGTTACAGGGACTAGATCTAGCAGATATCTTGTCTGAAGTAGAAGAACACTCATACCACTACATCGAATCTGCTCTCGCAGCGCAACAAGAAAGTGTCCCTGCCCGTTTGTTAGCCGCTGCATGTTCAATGCACTTTACTCCACGAGACCCTAAGGCTCCTTTCAAGCCCAAATTTGTCTTTGAAGATCGTAGAGGCTTGATAGCTAGTGACTTCAGCGAAGGGTCACTTACGGCACTGAAAGACTTCTGCCCAGAAGTTGAAAACCATGAACTACGAGCACGATTAGCCGATATTGCATGGATTACGAAGTCTGGGACTATCGAGCATGCTTATATGGCGATAGAAGCGTATTTAGAGTCAGCTAAGCAACTTGCTGATGAATCTGATTCGTGGGTTCTGCCATGTGAACGAATTGAGCGCGCCCTACGCCTGAGCTGCATGTTCAGACGGGAGAATCAACGTCCTGATTTATTCGAAAACGTATCTCAGCTCCTTCTTGAACAATTCGAAATACATAAAGAATCTGAGAAGTGCTTTTTCGCAATACGCTTGTTAACTCTTTGCCTTGAGTTTGGTATCAAAGAGACTGATTGGATTTACGAACAAGCTCTAGAGCTAGCGAGATTGAAGTTTGAAAGAGGCGATTACGACTCATCCATTAATGCAAACGAAATAGCTTTAGATGCAGCTATGTCTATGCGAGACAGAGAGAAACAGATTGCTACTTGGCAGTCTATTTCTGAATGTCATGTCAAAGCGGCTGAGCATTATCAGCAAGGTATGATTGCCGCTGGACGCTTGCTCAAAGCAATTGATGCTTTGTCTAAAGTACCTGGGACTAAAGAACAAAGGCTGGCTCTATATGAAGAAATGAGAGAGCAGCAAATTGAATCGTTGCACGACCTTGGTCTTATCGTTACTGACGGACAAGATATTAGTCAGCTTGTTAATACTGCTATTGCCAACGTGCAGAGTGTTGACTTCTTCGATGCTATTTTCCGCTTGGGTACTATCACAAGACCATCGAACATAGAGCAGTTAAGAGAGCATGCAGTTGAGCAGATGCAAACTAGTATCTCATGGATGTTCGGCACGACTCATCTAGATCATGAAGGTATGACAACAGCTGTAATTCCTGCTGGTCTTGGTATTGAAGATGATGAGAATGGCCTACGATGCTGGAGCATTATGATGCGCAACATTGGCATTGAGCACCAGTTAGGTGTGCAAGGCAAGATTATGCCAGCTCTGAATGAAGTCACTACCAAATACGTTGTTACAGAAGAAGCAATTGAACAAATCTGTTCCAATCACCCATTCATTCCAGATGAACATGAAGAATATTTTGTGAAAGGTCTATTGGCGGGTTTCAATCGAGACTTCATGACCGCTTGTCATTTGCTAGTGCCGCAAATTGAGAACTCTCTACGTTATCTCGCACGTCAGCAAGGAGAGGAGCCTTCTACGTTACATGGTGACGGGTCACAAGAACGTAATGGTATTAAAGCTCTGCTTGGGCACCAAGCGATCATTGATACTTTGGGGGCTGATTTAACCACCAACTTACAGGTAGTCCTACTGGATAAAGTTTATGGTGACTTGAGAAATCAACTATCTCACGGGTATGTACCAGCATCAACTTATTGGGGAACTGCTCCTAAGTTTCTCTGGTGGTTGGTGTTACACATAGTGATGATTCCATATGCTAGACAATGGAAAGAGCACTACAAGCAAGAAGTGCAGGAATAAACGATTCAGCGGGAGCCAAATGGCTCCCGTTTTTAGTCTAAACGGTGAGATACTATTCCAACATCACCTTGCATTAATAAGTATTCCCTAACCGCATCGCATCTTTGTTGGTAATGATGTTGAAGCTCAAAATCTTGTTGATCGTGCCTGTACCAGACGTATTGAAGGGTTAAATTACTCGATGAAGCGTAATTTCTCGCTACGCTAGCCATACTCTATTCGGATAACTTTTCGTAGGGGAAATTTGCATTAACAAGATGAGAATGATCTTTTACTCTAAGTTGCAAAGGGGCAGAAATCATTCAGAGCAGAAGTCTGGATTGTGTTTTTCCCAAAACAACGCCCATTGTCCCCAGAATCTAAATCAACCTAAACCGTTCACTTCCCACTCTAGCGATGCCGAAGACGTTTACACTTCCAAGATGAATTTGACACGACCATTGTCCAGCAAACAGATAGCCAAACACGCATTGTATTCTTTTATCGATACGTTTACCTTGTCTGTGTATTAAAAAATAGATATGGCAACCTTTATAATGTATACAAAATTAGATACCATTAGCACTACTGCGTATTTTATTAGAGATACAGAATTATGAAAAAATCCGGTGTCTATGCCGTTGCACTCAAGCAAGTCAAAGCAAAAATCAGCGCTTTACTCGATTTATCTGTGCCTAAACCGCCGAAAAATGGTTGGGTGCGCAGTATCCGTGAGGCCTTGGGGATGTCGGGCGCGCAATTAGGTGAACGTCTTAATCTCTCTCGTAATCAAGTCTCCATATTGGAGCGTAAAGAAGCCGATGAAACCATCACACTCAAACAACTTAAACAGCTGGCGAGCGGGCTCGATGCCGAACTGGTTTATGCGATTGTTCCGCGTCAGTCGATTGATGACATGATAGAAGCGCGCGCTATGGAGTTGGCCAAGCAGCGTTTGGCCATGAGCCACCAATCGATGTTTTTAGAAGCGCAGCAGTTAACCTCAGAGCAACAACAGCAAGCGCTGGTTCAATTAGCCAATGAGATTAAAACGGGTAGCACCCGAGATTTGTGGAAAGTCAGTTTGCAGGAGAAATACCAATGAGTCTGTTTGTTGAACCAGAGGGCGCAACCGAACTAAATGCCGATGATGTTGCCGGGCTAAAATTTGATCACATCACGACTCGCGAAGAGCTTAATGAGCTTGAAAATGCCAACATACTGCAAGGGTTGAGTTGGTTATCCACGACGCCTAAAACCAGCATGGATGACATTCTTTCTATGGCGTTTGTGGAAGAGTTACATCAACGTTTGTTTGGTGATGTGTGGGAATGGGCCGGCAGCTACCGTCACCGAGAGTTGAACATTGGTGTCGATCCGCTGAATATCCGGCCAGATTTACACAACTTACTGGAAGACATCAAATGTTGGATTGAGTTTGAACACTATGACAGCCTAGAACTCTCGGCCCGGATACAGCACAGGTTAGTTAAAATTCACCCTTTTCCTAACGGCAACGGACGTCACTCGCGCGTGATGACGGACTACATACGAATGGTACTACTCAAACAAAAGCCTTTAGTTTGGTCCAATACAGATTTGGATAAACAAAGCCAAGAGCGGGGTGAGTACATTGCAAGCTTACGCCAAGCTGATGCCGGCGATTATGCACCTTTAATTCAATATCTTCAGGCGAAAGGGAATGTGACTTAAACTAAGCGTTAAGAGCTAAATATACAATTTCAGAGTGGATAGTTAAAAGAGGCTGGAACGTCAGCCTCTTTTCTTTGTACAGAGAGCAAGCTCACCAAAACATCCCCTATTGTCCTCAGAAATGGAGTACACCACACCGACAATTCTTGGACATAAACAAGGCTCCCGAGGAGCCTTTCAAAAACTAGAGAACTTGCGTTAATCTCTCCATAATTTGATCGTAATGACTTCTACTGTCGCGAGCAGTAGTGATATGCGCCCCCGTCAAGCCATCTTTAGAAGTACAGTGGAACACAGGTTTCTTAGAGTCTTGTGAGTAAGGAATTAGGCTATGAAGGTTCGGAATAGCGCCAAGCTGAGAACCTTGATCATTTGGCCATTTGTAGACTTGTCCTAGTGGTTCAAGAATATCGATGATGTTTGTCTGAACCGCATCTACAACCTGGTCTCCAAAGATTTTCCAACCTTTAGTCATTCCAGTAGCGTTATTTCTCAAGTTATGTTGCTGAGTCACAAAACCTAAAAATTGGGGTTTACCGTTCGGAAGCGATAAGCTGTCGCCACCATCCCATGAATCATGGCATTGTTTCCACTCTTTGTTCCACAATGCCAGCTTTTTACCGAGGTTTTCTGTACCCCTGATAGAAAATAGATCTGGTGACATTGGAACTATGAAATAGTCACTTGAAGCTAATACTGAACGGTTCAACGCTCCCAGATTAGGCCCCAGATCTAGCATCACAACATCGGCATCGATCCTATCAGCACACCAGTCAATATAACGGTGAATTGCGCTCTGTACACGAAGCGGTTGTTCTGCTCCACCTTTAGCACCGTTCCAAGTATCACCCAATAAGTCTTCAAATGTACTAAGCGAAACATCACCCGGAACGATAAATAGGTTGTTATTGTCACCAACTTGAGTTGGTTGGCGTTTGTGGTGGTCACCAATACCTTTGTAAATCGGCTCAATAATACGCCAGATACTGTTGCCACCATGACCTCTGTTGCCGCCCCAGCTTTTTAACAGCACTTTATCGTCGATGCTGTAAGCTGATAGGTTACATTGAGAGTCGAGATCAACCATTAACACTCGCTTGCCTTGCTCGGCCAGTAAATGCGCAATATGGTACATATATGTTGTTTTACCAACACCGCCTTTGTTGTTAAAGATACTAATCTTTTTTGCCACGGCTCACCTTGCTGATATTTAAGACATTAATTATTGTAACCTTATTATAATACCGCAGAGTTTTATAACCACCAAGATAACCACCAAGATTATACAAAACGCAATGTTCTTTGCGTTCTAATAAGAAGACTTTCACCCCGTATTACATCTCGGGGATTAACAGCGAACAGCATGAGAAGAATGGATAAGTTTTAGTATTGCAAAAACACGTGAACAGGGTGTGATGAGTAAAAAGTCTAGCCAATAAAAGGGGCATAAATGAGTTAGAGCAATCTGTCAGATCTGACTAGACCTCGAATCGAACAGTGACAGATTGCATCCAGATTAAACCAAGCCACTATTTCATGCGATGACTTTGTTTTTGCTCGCTGATTTTATCGATAACGTTAGCTTGAGCATCATACGTCTTAGGCACAGGTTGAACGCCTTCCGCTTTCTTTTGGTCTATTAAACCAAACTGCACCTCCTTAACGGTGTAGTTTTTCAAAAAAGCATCTTTCTTCATAATTTGCTCGACCGTGGATTTTTCAAAACGGTTTGGCGACTCTCCGTTAATCGTCACTTGCAGCTTACCACTGAGCTTATCCCACTGATATTCAACTTCAAACTTGGTAGGCTGAAGCTTTGGTTCTTGCTGCGACAAGATATCAGCTTTTGTTACTTTAGCTTTCCCAAATTCAGTTTCGATTCTATCGCCTTTACCAACAACCGAAGGGATATTTTGATTTATTGACTTAGGTAATGCGTTTTGAGGATCTGCAAATGTCCATGCCCCTACTTTTGCTCTTCTGCTTTCTGTCTCTGGCTCAGCAGTGCGAGTCAACTCATATTGACGTCCATCTTCCATTCTTATCGCAATGGTGTCAGTAACCGTCGATTTTGGCGTGGTGGTTGTCGCTTGATTATTTGTTGCCAAACTCTGGCCAACACTTTCTAGTGAGACAGATTGCTTAAGCTCCTCCTTCCTACGAACAAAATCCGCTTCCATCTTCTTATCAGCAAACACAATGTTTAAGTCCTTACTCACAGCCACATCGATAACTTGATCTTTAAACTCCTTCGTACCATTGATTTTCACCACCCCAAACTTTTCGGCGGCCAGCGTTAGTGCGGCTGCGGTATGGTTAATGTCAGCTTGTTTACTGTGCATAACGATCTTTTCACCGTCATCACGAAATACTTTGTCTCCTGTGTTCTTGTCAGAGAAATCCACATAACGTTTTGTGTCGTTCTTGCTCGCGACTAGGTCGTTCATGGTCAAGGTGATCTGCGCAGCAGTCTCTCTCGCCTTCATGATGCGCTTAGCGCTCTCGACGGCGCTAAAGTTCTCGTTAGCTGAAACGATAGCATTGTCTTTTGTTTCTGGTGCGCGGTGGCGCTCTAGTTCATGTAGTGCCATAGGTAACTCTCCAATGTGCTCTTTGCGTTGCAAGTGTTTGAGCAATCGGATGGACTCATCGAGCGGGTTCTTTTTACCCCACCCCTGAATAACGCTATTGCTGACAAACACGATGGAATTGACGGCTTGCTGCTCTTGGCGAACTCGTTGCTGTTGCGCGAGCTGCTGCCTCTGCTTGCCGTAAGTCGTCTTTAAGATTTCTTTGGTTTCATCCCAACTCAGTCCCATGTATTTCGTGCAAAAGTCACTGACGTTATAAGCTCGTGTTTCAGCTTTTATCCGCACAGAGCCATCTTTGGCCTTGAAGTGGCTGTACTGGTCTTTGACTAAGCCATGAGAGTCGGAAAGGTGAGAAAGTAGGCTCTCGGCTTTTAGGTTTTGCCTGATAGTGCGAAAGCGACCGAGTTCGCTTTGCTCTTGCTTATTTTCTTGGAAGGTGTCGAACAATTGCGTCACGTAGCTCTCGCTATGTTGCGCCTTGGCTTTGATGCGCTTGATAGTTGCCAGTGTCGCGTTCGGGGAAGGCTTTCGGTAAACCGAAAGTCGAACTACTCGTCGTCGAGGTTCATAACCAACCCGTCGCAATTGAGGACTTCGACTGGTTTGTTTGACTGCCAAATGATCCGATGCATTATCATGCAATAGTTCTGTAGGACGACTTCCCCGTTGTCGTCCTCCTGTAGCCACATTGAGTTCGGACATACTTGGCAAGCCGTTGGGGATGTCGGTAAATCCTCTTGGGATGCCTCGTTCAAGACCAAGCTTTCGATCACGCGCCCGTCTGCTCGTTGGAATATTCCGCTGGCTTGCTCCGGCGCCTCGTTCAGAAAGTCGGGCTCCGGTGCTAAGGTTGTATTGTCGGTAATATCGTTCTCGTTGCTCATTTAAAAACTCCCCTTTTAGTTGGGTTGGCAGCGCTTTGTATTGCTCGCGCAATTTGGGAGCTGCTTGGTGAATGTACTTGACCTCATGTGACTTGCTGTTGACCCACTCATTAACCAAGCGGTTCACTTGCTTTTCGCTCGGCTTTTCCCGTTTAAGTGTTCGATGCTCGATAAACTCAGGACGAAAACAGCTGTCCGTTAAACGAACATTACGCGTTGAGCCGTGAGGTTTGATTTTGAGGTATTCGTCCGGCTTTCCAACCTTACCTATAGAGACTTCACCATGCTTCGCGAGCTCTTCTTTGAAAGCGGCCATAGTGGTGATGTTTTTGTCTTGGATAACGTCAAACAGCTCAGACTTGAGTTTGGCGTTCGCGCCTTTGAAGTTGTCACCTTTGTAACGCGCCAATAGTTTCGACTGATCGATTTTAAATACACGCTGATTATCAAATGGTGATACCAAGTTAAACTTTGAATTAATACGCTCTTGGATAGCGTCAAAATATTCCAAGTTTGTTTTGTAGAAACCATAAGGATTCAGGTTTTTATCATCGAGTAGATTTTTCTTAGGTATTACAACATGAACATGAGGAAAGCGCTCTACTACTTCCCCTGTACTCTTATCTTCGTAGGACTTAATTTTTGGAACATGAATCTCAGCGTAAATATTAAATTCTTCCTCTGTGTAAGAAGACATAATATTTCGCTTATATTCCTCATATACTTCACGAATCTTTTCTTCTGAAATATCTCTTTCAGCAAAGCTCAAAGTAACATGAAAATAATTTTCAGGTTTATCTGTTTTCGCCATTGTTTTAATAATGGTATCGGTAATAGATAAATCACCATCAATACAAATACGTTTATCTAACTGGTCACGGTGCATTTCGCGATCGGACTTCATTCCATCGCGCAAATACTCTGCAATGCCATCCTTACCACCACGAACTCGAACTAACATTTATCCATGCCTTTTTCAAAAGCGGAGCGAACACCAATCAACTCATTCATGATCTTGAGGTAGTTTCGCTCACTCACCACTTCGCCACGGTAAGCTTGGTTTAGCTTCTTGGCGATTTGGTTGATGTTATTCGAGGTTTTGTTGGCTAGAAAAAGCATGCGTTTTTGAGCATCAGTTTCCTTAACTGAACCGCTCACTTCCACCATATTTTTCTCGTTTGATAAAATAACTTTGCGAAAAAGCTCAGCCTTTTTTATGTCAAAGTTTTCTATAACGTTTTTAAACGGCTTATATTCAGAAGGTGTCAGCCTTGTTTGAATATGAATAGTGGCACTTTCTTTTTCCATAATTAAACTCGTAGAGTTTCAGGGGTTCAAGGGGATGTTATCCCCTTGGCACGCGAATGTATACATTCTACAGCGTGCCTATGGAAAAATAAAAAACCCGTTTCGGGTTTTTTATTTTCATACATTCACTAGTCTTTTTTCACATATTAAGTTAGAACTATCATATGACGAGCATTTAACCATCACAGTCTAATCATACTTATATCACTGTTTTATCACAGAGAGGGCTTATGTACTCAGAAGAAACGCTTAATAAGCTTATACAGGATATTAAAAACGACTTGGATAGCAACCTTATGCCTACGCAAGGTGTATTCTACAAGTACATTTCCAAATTAATTGCGTTTAAACGAAACGGGTTTAGTTATTCAAAAATATATGAGCACGGTCAGTTCAGCGTTGGCAAATCACATTTCTACAACTTACTTCATAAAGCCACGATGCAGACAATCGAAAGCAATGAAGTTCAACAACAACCAGACACAGCAAGCGAAGACATTAAGCGAAGCACGCTGAAGTCAAAACCACGAACTAACTTCTCTGATTCGGACTGGAAAGCAATTGGAATTCACAATGAATATTTAATCAGCGTCTTGCAAGAAACCGACCTCACACCAGAAGAAGTAAAAAGTTGGAACTGCCCTAACCAAGTTCAACTGAGCAGTCGAATATCCGAATATCGCCAACGGAAAATGAAAAGGAGCAGATAATGACCCTAGACATTAAAACGCTCTTAGAGCAAACAACCAACCAAATAAGAACTGAGCTCGAAATGGGCATTAGAAGCAAACAAAGCATCATCGATTGTCACTTGTTAGAGATTGAAGAGTTATCTAAGCAAGGGGTCAGTTACAAAAAGATAATCGAGTTAGGCAATATTCCTTTAAAGCTAAAGCATTTTCACAGCCTAATTCATCAAGCGAAGTCAAAAGTAAATAGCGCAAAAAGGAAGTGACCATGTATTTAAACATTGCTGTCGTTAACAACTCAGGAAATGTGGGCAAATCTACTATCTGTGACATTCTGTTAAAGCCACGTTTAGAGGGTGCACAAGTCGTCAAGGTGGAGACAATTAATTCTGATGGCACGAACGATGAAAAGTTTTCAGCAGAACACTTTGAAGATGTGCTCAATAAAATGGATGAGCATGACTGTTCAATCATTGATGTTGGCTCATCAAATATTGAAAACTTTCTATTGAAAATGCAGGAATTCAAAAGCAGTCATGAAGATATTGATTACTTTTTAGTCCCTGTTACCCCATCCAATAAACAACAAGTCGATTCTGTCAGTACAATTGAAAATTTAATGACGCTCGGCATCGAACCAGAGCGTATTAAGGTCGTATTTAACATGGCGAATAAAAAACTAGCTGTCACCAAAGAGTTCGCAGAATTTTTAAGTGGATTGCCATCAAGCATTTCATTAAGTGACCACCCTGTAGTCTACGAATCTACGGTGTTTGATTTACTCGCTAAAATCGACCGCCCTTTTTTGGACGTATTAAATGACAAAAGAGATTACCGTGCACTAATTCGTCAAAGTGAATCAAAAGAAGAACGCAACATTCTATCGTTTGAACGCTCAGCGCACCGCCTCGTCAATGGTTTTAACGATGAATTAGACCAAGCATTTTCTGCATTAAAACTAATCTAAAGGAAACATCATGGACAAGCTCGCCAAAATAACTAAAGAACTCACCCTTGATGAGCTCCACGAACTGCGAGAAGCAGTTCTTGCGTTAAGTGAGGCACTGAAGCTCGTTCCGAGCGAGTTTGATACCTCCTTTCAGCAAAAAATTAATCGCGTCCTCGATATCACCAGTGAAGTGGAGCACCATAGCAAGCAGCTAAGAGCTGGTATCGAACAGTCTCAACAAGCGTTTAGCAACTCACTCATACAAGAAGTGGGAAAGAGGCATGAACAGCAATTAGGCGCTATCGATAAGTGCATTTCGGACAAACTGAGCGGCTACATTCCGGTGAATAAAGGCTTCTTCTTCATCGCCTTATTCGTCAATGCGGTGTTTGTTGGCAGTCTTTTAGGCGCCGTGTTCTATCTATTGGCATTCAGACTGTGAGTGTACCTACCGGCTTTTTCACATACCCACAATCGGCAGGAGATATTTCCTCGCGGTCTCCTGTCCCCTCATGTGGATATGTGAAAAAACCTCAAAAAAAGCCACCTGTAGAGAGGTGGCGAAATAGTCATTGGCTTATGTGTCGTGGTGAAAGGGAGTGTAGTAGGCAACAACAGTCCCACACCATTCAGCCGACAAAACTATGATACATACTCACCGCCAACGATAGTGAATCAGCTTGCATAATTGTCGATAGTTGCACGGTTTCAGCGAGGTGAAGAATGAGCCTCGCTGAAAAATTTTAGCTGTGCTTTATCAGGGCATCGTTACCGATGCCCTGCCCCGTCATTAATATTCGCTTGGCAACAAGAATGTTGTCACGCTGCGATCACCTTCAGTGATGACCCAAATACGCTCATTTCCAAATCTATACGCCGACAGAATACGCAAACCGTGACGTGTAGCTTCGTCGTTCGCAACCTTATCTTCTATACACAGATCGCCCCAATCACCGTTTGTATGGCGAGCTAAACAAGGCAGCAACAATAATTCATGCGGCAAGTCACCAAGCAGCTGACTCACGCCTTGAGTCATCACAATCTGACCGAGTTCAAACTCTACAGCTGTACAAGTATAGATTTGAGTTGGTTTTTCATTTAATGTAGTCATGTTAATTTCCTCGTGAACGGTAGTTAACGGAATGCCTTAGCTTTTCTGTCGCAAGTGGAGCTAAGGCGTTTTTCTATCTGCCGTTAGTACGGCAGACGCTCAAACCGAAAGACCTTTTCACAAGCGGTCGATTCGTCAGTCACAACAAAGTCGCTTAGACGTTTCGTCACCTCTTCAAGATCAGCCGGAAAGAATCGAAAACTCTTCATAACTAGCCCCGCATTAGCAAGCTCGCTAGGGCGCACATCACTTCCCATTGCCACCTTAAAAAACTCATCTTTAGAGGCAGCCTTCGACTCCAAGTTCGAGAACTTGGTCGGTTCTGGTTGCTTAGTGATGGTTGAACGGATTACGTTTGAGTCAGTCATGGCTAGGTTTCCTTATGGAGTGAATTTCATCTTCGTCGTTGCCTGACTGTCCAACCCTCAAACATGGTTCTTCTCTGCAGGGGCGCGCAGCGTTTATATACCCTTGCAGATAAGTTCTGGTTGAGGATGGTTACAGGAAGTTGCAAGGCGATAGGGAAAATCACTAGGAAACCAATGACTGGCGAGAAGGGAGGACGCGATTTACCAGCCACTTAGCAAACATAATCGAAATGGCTTTGTGACTATGGCACTGCCATAGGAATGCTTTTGCGTTGGGTGATTGTTCACAGGAACTAAGCCGAACAGAAAGAGGGATGGCACCAAGTGAGGAACGAACCTGGTGCAAAGACCGATTTCGTTTTGAGGCTAGTTATCGTGGGAGGAGTGAAACGACGGAATGAACCGAGCGAATGCGAGAACGCCCAAACGGAACATTAATCACCATCAAAACAAATGTAATACATATGTATTACACATAAAGCATTGGACAATTAGTGCACGAAAGTTGTTCACGCCCTAACCTTTTGTTATTTAAGCTATCGAGATCGTTCTAGGAATAAACGTGGCTGTGTTAGCATGGCTTTCTTGATGTTTTTTGCAACCAAGAAAGACTGTTAAGGTTGCTAAACATACGTGCGTGATACCAATTGAGAAACTGATTACTCAATATTCATCAGCTCAAATGCGACTGTCGAATGACGAGTAGAAATGCACTGTGGTAGTCTACAAAACCGATCGATTAGCGTCATATCGACGTCAAATGATTGAGTTTAATGACACCAACACATAACCTTAGCAACAAGTTCACTTTAACAAGCATGGGAGTAACTGGTTAGCATTCGGAATAACAATTGAAGTATGATAGACAAAACAAGAAGAGAGGTAAGTTTATGAAGCGCAAATAAAAGAAAACCCCAAACATCTCTGTTTAGGGTTAACCCACGAGTCAACTAGAACAGGTTCTAAGTAAACTCTTTGATCTAAGCACCCAAAGAATAACAAAGAACCCGAAAAGTTGACATAAAATATGTCAATTTCTTCGCCACTGGGCGAAGTTAAGGCTTCGTAATGTTTGAATTTAAGAAGTTGAGTAAAAAACTACTCACAAAACTGAGAACGCTAAAGTTAAAACCTTGGGACTTAATCCGCCTTGGGTGGACAGTTAAAGAACTCATTCAATTCTTGTTCTTCGACGAGTAAAAGAACCAAAAAAGGCGGCGAATGCCGCCTTTTCTATTAAATCCAACCGCGCTCTGCGAATGAAACTGTACCTTCAAAAGAGACTACGAAGTGGTCAAGTACTTTAACATCGATAAGCGCTAGTGCATCGATTAAGCGGCGCGTAATGCGACGGTCAGCTTGGCTCGGCTCGGCTCAGCAACACCCGATGGGTGATTGTGATAAAAAATAACTGCGCTTGCGTTTTCCCCTAGTGCCTTTTTGACAACTTCGCGAGGGTACACAGAAGCGGCGTTAACGGTGCCAGTAAAAAGCTCTTCAGAAGAACGCACGCGATGCTGGTTATCTAGAAAAATAACTCCAAACACTTCATGCTCACGCGCAGCTAAAGAATAGCGACAGAAATTCTTCACCACCTCAGGAGAGCTAAGAGCTGGTTGCTCACTAATACACAACTTTGACTCAAGGATTGCAGCTGCTTCATCTAAAATAGCCTTCTCATGTGCTGTGAACAAACCAGAATCAGAATAAGCGACAGAAACCGAGCTTTGGCCACCTTCGATATTTTCTGTTTCGTCCTCTCGCTCTTCCAAAGAAAATGTCATCACGACATCATTTGAGAAGTGGTAAATACAGTCACAAAACCTAACACTCTGAAGCACGCCCTCTTTAATAGTCAGATAGATAACCATGCTTGAGTATTCCTTGTTATACCATGCAAAGAAATCCTCTTTTGCCATTACGATAGGCTCATTGTGGCGGAAACAATCATCCATCCCCATAGATTGCGTTTTTAGCGTGACGGTGTCCGCGTACGCAAGTAATTGAGCGATTTTCTTTTTGGCATTCTTGCGCAGCTTATGACCTGTAAAAGACTTTAAAAACTCATCTTTAGAGGCAGCTTTCGACTCCAAGTTCGAGAACTTGGTCGGTTCTGGTTGCTTAGTGATGGTTGAGCGGATTACGTTTGAGTCAGTCATGGCTAGGTTTCCTTATGGAGTGAATTTCATCTTCGTCGTTGCCTGACTGTCCAACCCTCAAACATGGTTCTTCTCTGCAGGGGCGCGCAGCGTTTATATACCCTTGCAGATAAGTTCTGGTTGAGGATGGTTACAGGAAGTTGCAAGGCGATAGGGAAAATCACTAGGAAACCAATGACTGGCGAGAAGGGAGGACGCGATTTACCAGCCACTTAGCAAACATAATCGAAATGGCTTTGTGACTATGGCACTGCCATAGGAATGCTTTTGCGTTGGGTGATTGTTCACAGGAACTAAGCCGAACAGAAAGAGGGATGGCACCAAGTGAGGAACGAACCTGGTGCAAAGACCGATTTCGTTTTGAGGTTAGTTATCGTGGGAGGAGTGAAACGACGGAATGAACCGAGCGCAGCGAGAACGCTCAAGCTTATGAGTTCATGGGTAAAACTAGTCAAAGATCAAGAAAAATCTTTTTATATACGGTTATTTACGAACCGATCTGAAAAACGCAATTTTCTCTCGTACGGTATCATCTTTATCCATCAGTTAGTGTCCACTTACTGATTTTTTTTATTTTGTTAGTTATCCACAAGGCACCCCAAACCTGTGCCTTGTATTATCAAATCATTCACACTATCTTATATTCCGCGACGCTAGGCACAGCAAGGTTGTTGTATCAAAGCAGTCTACAGTGTGAGTATTTTTTACACTGACTCGTTTCTGGTTATAGAAACGAAAAACCCCACCAAAAGGTGGGGCTTAAAATCGAAGCCAATCTAGAGTAGCGCCAACTACTCGAAAGTGACTACTTGTATCTTGTCGATACCTAACAAGAGAGACTATAGAACAGCAGTCACCCGATTGGCAAACACATTATTGAACCTCAAAGGTGACTATTATGCTTTTTGAAAGCTCCAAATCCTTATGTAGCAAGGTATTAAAGTCTGTCATTACGACATTGAAATTAAATCCAAATTTATGTGTCAAGGGATTGATCTACATAATAGATTTATTCAAAGACTGAACCTAACCAGAAAGGCAGCCAAGCTGCCTTTAATTTATTCAATCAATCTTATGCCGCTGTAGCCTTGTTGAAGTTTGATCGGATAGTTCGCAACACTGTAGATGGTTTGCGAATGCTGTTAACCATTACTTGAACGCTTGGTTTCGCCTCTTCTAACGTCAAACCTAAGCCACTCACAACAACCTCATACTGATCACAAAGGTTTTCGATTTGCGGCTCTGTCAGCTCAGTCCATTTGGTGCGAACCATATCAGCATAAGTATGTACACAACGCGCTTCCTCGGAACTTTCAAAGACTTCATTCAGTGGAGTATCTTCACTTGATGCACTCTCAGATACCAAAGGGAACTCAGTATCAGGGAAGTATTGGCGCTCTAATGACTGCAACTCTGGATCAACAGGACAACCCACATGACAAAGTATCCTGATGGCCGTCAGTTTAATCGCGGTGGCATTAGTCAGCATATTGCCGGTGACTTCATCGATGCAGCGCCCAACAAATTCATCGCTGTCACGGCGAATATTCAATGTTGATAAATCGGCCAGCTTATCCACGTTGCCATATTGCGCTAGCAAACATTGACCAACTACGCCAAGAGCATTCAAGAACACACCATGCGAAGAGATATAACCGGCACGAAACTCATCGGCAGAATCTTCCCAATTGCGGAATGCATGCCACAGTAACGGCTTGGCACACGCTTGCCAAAACTCTCGGGCGATGCCGCGCTGTTCATCGGTTAACTTGGCATTGGCTTTAACACCAATCAATCGAGCAGTAGCATCTTTAAGAATTTTGACAGGAAATAGGTAATCACTGTTTTTACCAATAACGTTACGCTCAAAGTCCACCAAGTCTACAAACACGGCAAGTTCCTTTGCCATTTCAACCACAAGCTTTGGTAAGTCGTCTCGCTGGTTGTACGTGTCGCTAATACTGGTACTTGGCTTCACTGTGTGGCCGTTAATGTCGGAGAAGGCTTGTTGACGCTCTTCTAAAGTCATATCTACAAACAGCATCAAGGGGATATTGTCGGCTCTAAAATTAACATCGTGATTAATGGCATCGATGATCGCCGTCGTTCGGTGTTGTCCATCAAAAAGTAAGATTTCGCTGTCCATATTCACTTTGAGCAAGCCAACATTGGCGTGCTCGGACTCGATGAACTCTGGACGTTCGTTGATTACACCACTGAGTGACGTCAACACATAACTATCGTAGTTATCTCGAATGTACTGCGAAATTTTCTTAGCGCGTATTGGGTTAACGTCACGTTGAGAGCGAGCCAATACGTTGCCCGTATCGAATGCCACAAGGCGCTTCAACACACCAAACGGTGCATTGATGGTAAAAAACTCACGTCCAGCTTGGATGCCACGTACAGCAGGGATTTCAAAACAGTATTCAGACATAACAAATTTCCTTTTCGATAATAAAATGAGGGGATTAATTAAAGTTGGCCGTGCCAAGCTTCTTTCATGGCTTTAATGGTTCGATACGACTCATTGCACAGCCAATCTCCCCACATGGAATAGGTTTCAACGAAGTACAAAGGCTTACCGTCCACATTGGAGTAATTCAAACAATGGTAGATATGCACTTGATGCTTACTTGACCAATTGTGGACGTTGCATTTCTTGCCATTATCATCGTCATAGAAATCAAAACGGCGCTTAGGTGTGATAACCGCTTGCTTCTTAAAGTCACGACCTGTTAGCTCTGACAGCGCTGCAAAATGAATCGGTGCTTTCATGGTTATTCTCCTGTTGAGCGCTGAATGCGACGGTGGTGTTTTAATTTGACTGGCCTAGGCATTAAGCCAAGCTTTCGCAGTTCGCAGGCTTTTTCCATAATCGTGTGAATGGTTCTGCCTAATGCGAAACTCACTTGTTCCGGCCCATCCAGTTCGTAACGTTCAATCAGGTAACTTTGATCTATCGTCTTCCAAGGCAACCCATGATTGGGGTGATAGTCTGGGTGATACTGCATTCGGCCATAAGCGTCGTAAGTCACTGAAATAATTTTGTTTTTCATATCATTCCCTTACAACGCTAGACGAATATCGAAGTTGAAGCCTGTGCAGTAAAAAGCCTCACCACGCTTTTGAAAGCGCAAACCAGGGAACACTGAACCGTAAGAGGCATACACAATCACTTCCTCCGCGTTCTCACGTAGGCGCCACTCACTTAGCTCAATGTGACCATCTAGCTCTAACAAAAACTCGTAAATGTCGTGACGCTGAAAGACTCGCTGACCAATATCAGGGCACTGAGCTTTAATCGCCTCTTGTAGTCCTTGATCTTTCAACTCTGCTACATCACTCAACTGCTCTGGACTCTTACCACGACTGAACATCTTCAAGTGATTTAAACGCTCCGTCATTTCTAGGCGTTGTGGTGAGACGATTGGCGTATTCGATGCAACTGCACCTTTTACTGACTGACGCATTGCCTTCACTTGCTTGTGAAGCACCACTGAACCTGCGGTGTTGTTTGATAGATGTGTCATGCTTAATCCCTCGCTTCTAAGTTGAAGTTGATGGTGGTATCAATCAAAGTGGCACTGAGCGCTTTAGCAATCTCGCCACACTCTTGTTTGATTGCAGAAACAGAAAGTTGCGATGGCAGGAAGTTCTTAACGTGTTTTTCATTGCCAGACACATCTATGGCCATCAACATAAAACCGGCTTCACGTTGCTCAATCGGCGTCTCCCATGAGCCAAAATGTTCACCACGTAACACCACACTGACCACCTTTGACGGGTCAAGATGATTCGATAAACGCTCCAGTAAACACCAAGAGCTATCATTTTTTGGTGAGCTTTCGTGCTCCAACGTCGAAACGTTGGTCGCTGAGTGAGATTTAGAGAGAGTTAGGGTTGAGTTTTGTCGCGTCATAAGATTTTCCTTGCTGTTTGAGTATCACTTTTATGGAGCCGCTTGGCTGTCCGGCCTCTCTCCATCGCTGCGCTTTGACAAGGGGCGAGTAGCCCTTAGCAACTTGTTGCTCTAGGGATATCGCGTGCACTTCCCTTGCAAACAAGGCGTGGTGAGAGACGGTTAAACAGCTTGCGAGCCCATCAAATGATGCGAGTCGAAAAGGATTATCGACGCCGACAAAGTCACCCTTACTCGAACTTAATTGAAGGCAGTGAAATGCTTTTGCGTTGGGTGATTGTTCACAGGAACTAAGCCGAACAGAAAGAGGGATGGCACCAAGTGAGGAACGAACCTGGTGCAAAGACCATTTTCGTTTTGAGGCTAGTTATCGTGGGAGGAACGCAGTGACGGAATGAACTGAGCGCAGCGGTGTGCCGCCCAGCGAGAACGCCCAATGTTTTGTGTAAATAGACTTTGTCTGTAAGAATACAAAATAGAGAAAACGGGAAATGAAAAAGTGATGAGTAAGACTTCAGAAAAACGCCACTACCATGAAGTAAACGGCATAGAACGGGTAGAATATCCCTGTAAATGTGGTCAAGGTTTCTATCGATATGATCCAGACGGAGAACGCTCAACTCATAACCAATTGCCACATCGATGCACCAAATGTAATGAGCTAGTATTCTTTAGCATCCCCTACCCTGCACTGAGGTATAAGGGACGTATATTTGTAGATTGGGAAACAGTGAGAGGGCTTGGCTAAACCTACTCACGAAACTTCAACTGCTCGCCAACAGTACCTAAGTTAAAGAGCCCTACCTGCTCAGAAAGTTGGTTTACTTGTTCGATATCGATACCATCTAAAGCGCTTTCATCAGGCCAATCGAACGCGCCTAGTACAGTAAAATGCTTTCCTAACTCTTTATATCCAGCTTTGTTTAGTGAGCGCTCAAGCTCTAATGATTCTTTTTCAGTACATGCCTGATGCTTCAAATTATAGATATACAGCACAACATCAATCTTCTGCTGTTTAGTGAGCGAATCGAACCACTCATTGCGAGGAAATAAAGCTTCGCTTTGCTCCTCCTGCTCTATGCATTGCTCTTTTTTGATAATCCAATCATTAGCCGCTTTTCCAGTCGTATCGGACGCACAGCCGGATAAGGCCAACCCCATAATCAATAGAAAACTATAACGATGCATTTGCTACACACTTCCAAAATTTCTGTTCTTCGCCAACCGTAACCCAATCATGCTCCTGATGACACTCGATATATAGAAATGAAAGAGAACTCACGCGCTATGACGATGGCAACGGTTGGAAGGACACACCTAAAGAAGCATAACGTCAAAATGGCAGTGACATTTTGACGTTATCTACAAGTAAGACTTGACTGGGTTCGCACTAAAAGAATTTAAGTTAAATCAGAATGAAATTCCTAGCCCTCTTTCAAGAAAAGCTAGAAAGAAAACCATTATCCAACTCCAAAGCCCCAAAGCATTCCACCACATAAAAGCCTTAAATTTTTTAGAATCGGTTTGCTCACGATGTCGAATAAAAGGATAAGCAATACAGTAGTTAATAAACCGACTTCCGACATCCCAAGATGCTTGATACTTCGGGCGCATATAACCTTTATCGTCATAATACTTATTTAAATCTTTAGCTAACTGCTTATCTATGAAAATAATGTGTTTAAAGCTACCTAGCGAGATCACAGGTAATACAAGTACCGATGGAAAACACCAGATGATAGCAATAACACCGAGAACAGCTATCAACCAATCCAGCATTTATTCATTCCCCAAAACATCTTCAACCTTTTCATAGATAACATCGACCCCCCATTTACCAGCCGTTGTGCCTGCGACACCACCGACAAGACCACCTGTAACCGCCCCACCAATTGCAGCAATAGCCAGAACCGGAGCAGATGCGGTTACGCCAATAATCAAAGCAATGCCAGAAACGGCAGCGACAGCAAGCCCAACGCCAGCACTGCCCCCTTGAATACCACCAACGACACCACCAATAAAACCTACAACTTCACGTGTTGTTGTCTTACCACAATCCCCCGAACCATCGACCTTACATGCCTCATAGATATTGTTCATACCACTGCCAGCACCAACCACTAAACCGACATAGCCCAAACCTCTAGACGCCATGATACCTATCGAAATATTGCCAATGCGCTTACCAAGCTCTTTCACAAAGCCTGTTTTTAAGATTTCATCCGCATTGTGAATGACGGACTTAGTGGAGAGTTTGAGATTACGCTTGATTTGCGTGTAAATAGGGAGTTGAACACTGCGTTTAGAGAGCATTGCAAATGAGCCATCGAGCTTTTTAAACAGATCAGCACGGTCAGCAACGAATGTACCGTAATTCATCCCCATACCACCGGTTCGACTCGCCATTGCGACTTGAGAAACATAGAGGTTGTTGATCTCTAACAGCACATTTTGAATGTTCTTTAAGTTTTGTTCGACAAGTGCAGCAGTTGCCCCAACACCTGTGCCTACTTGGGCATAGAAATCCGTCGGTAAACCATCTGTGCGAATTTTTTCATCCAATTGATGAGAGAAAAGTTCAAAGTGACGGTTAAGGGTGACCACTTCCTCATCCAGAAGTTTACCTAACTCAGTGCTGGCAATCTTGGCTTCTTCTAACCACTTATCGAGTAAACGTTGCTCTTCTGGTGTTTGTGGCTTAGTGGTAGGGAGTAGAACAATTTCCCCCTGACGGACGGGGTCGTTAAGATGAATATTGCACTGTTTGATGGTTTGTTTTTGTTCTTCCGTAGTTTCTGAGGTAAAAAGACTTCCCCACAGCTCATCTTGTGACTGCGTTACGGGAGATTGCATCCACCCAAGCTCAAATGCTACTTGCTGATCATCTCTCTTACGAGCCCATCGGTCATAGTCTTCTTGGGTAAAGGTCAGCTCCGCTTGGCGCTCTCGTAGCTGACGCGCTGCCCGCCCTCTAACCGTTTCCTCTCGAACTGGTGGTTTTATTACTGCCTCTTCATCATGAAGAGGCTTGTACCCTCCCCCTGAAGAACTCAACGGCTTTTTCTTTTTATCCAAAAAATCATGTGGCATTAGACACCTAACTTCCAATAAATATTGCTATTAAGCCATCATAACGGCTCTTTTAAGTGGGTGTTATGGTTCATATGGAAAATCGCCGACTTCACTATCAAAACGCTCACTTTGCAGCATAGCGTAATAGCATCAACTCATTGTTTTGAGAACGTCATAGACCTTTCGAATAGTATTAACAGCACGACCAGTTTCCGCGCTCGCTTTCCGAAGCGATAGCCCGTTCTCATGAGCCCTGACCACATCGGGGTAATCTTCCAGTAAAGTATCTGCTTTTTTGCTTGGCCGACCCAAGTGCTGATCATTGAGCAACTGAGAACGACGCTGGCCGCCTCGAATCTTTCTTTGGTGATGGCGGTACGTAACAGCGCATTCGTGACCGTTCACCTTGCGTTTACCAAGGTTGCGAATATCTTCGTTTAGTAAGTGGGGAGGAATACTTAATAGGTCACTGTATTCAGTTAGAGAGCCTAGTTTGTGTTGTTGTGGTTGCATCAACTTCAACAAGCGCTTTTCTAAGCTCCCAAAGTGATGAAAGAACCCAAGCGCTTCAATATTCTGTATGCGACCAAACTTCTCTAAATCACGGCAGATCTCCGGCGTTCGCTCTTCTATGCTTCGAGTTGTCATTCCGACTTTGATCAGCGGGTAACAAACCCCATCTTGCTCCAATCTGATCCGCAATACATACAGGTGTTGTTGCAGAATAGTCGCTAGGCGAAGTCGGAAAAATTTAGCGGTTTGAGTGTCATTAACTACATCATGTGCGATCAACTGCTTTTCCTTCGCTACAAATAGCGCCTCTTGGAGCTCTGCATAATCAGGCATGGACAAGTATCGCCCCGCGCTAGAATTGAGAGTGAGCAACTGTTTAGCACTCTTTGAGAGTCTTGGTTTGTCATCTCCTTCTTGAAAGTCAACGAGTCCTGAAACGACCAGTTCATCGAACACAGCCCTTTGCTTCGACGATAACCAAGTTCGACTAAAAGAACGCCATCGAGATAGCTTTTCAAGCAAAGTAATCTCGGTCTTGGAAAGCCCCATATCCACATCAAACAAAGGTAAGGCTGTCATCTGCAATATTGCTTTAGCATCAGCGCAAGTTTGGCTGTCATGGGCAAAATGATGTTCCTTTTGTGACCCTTTCTTGGCAATCAAGCCTTGTCCACAGAACGGACAACTTAACGGGACGCGGCCAGCACTCACTTCGTGAATACTCACTAGATCGCCTTGTTCATTTACACCATGACTTAAAAACATAGTTCACCCGTATCACGAAAGTATGTGTGAATAACAAAGAATGTCAGAGTACCAAGAGGACAACATACTTTCTTGATACACCACATCTTAATTCTCTTGATACTGCATTAACTGACCTTCTAGTTTCGCACTCAGCTTTTGAACTTCACCAAGAGAAGCTTGTGTCTCTAACAGAGCGATGTTCTTCTTGTTTAGCTCCGAATTTAAGCTTTCAATTCTACTTTCAGCGCGAATATGTGCTGCCTTCTCTTCATCGAACTTACCTTGTAACTGCTCATTAGTAGCCTTTTGATTGGCGATCTGCTCGGTTAACGAACCAACCTGCCCTTGCAGCGAGCCCAGCTCTTTTTCAGACGTTTTCAGGCTTGCATTCAGCTTCGCCATTTCCTCTGACTTCTCTTCTAACTGCTTACCAAGCTGCTCCGCTTGGCTTTCAGACTTCGCTTGCGCTTGCTGAGATGAAGAGAGATCACTCAGCGCCGCTTTTAGTTCTTGGCCTGTTTCTGATAGCTGCTTGTTTAGTGACTCAACTTGGCCTTGAGCTTTCGCTTTGTCCGATTCGGCAGTATTAAGCTGCTTTTGCATCGATGCGATCTGTTTTTGCATCTCGACTAAACGTTCATCACGCTCAGAAACGGTATCAAGCGCCGCTTTCGTTTCACTCTGAGCAACATTCAACGCAGCATTAAGACGACTGCTCTCTTTATGCTCCTGCTTTAACTGCTCTTGTAAGTCAGCATTTGCTTCAAGCGCATCTTCTAACTGCTCGAACGCTTTATCTTGCTCTTGGATCGATTCCGCTTCGCGCTTTGCTGCATTTGCAGCACGTTCGTTTGCTTCTGCAATGGCTTGGTTAAGACGCTGCTCAACAGTGTAATGAGCGTGGTCGTTGATCTGGTGAACAAGCTGTTCAACATCACCAAGCATGACCGACAGTCGCTCAGCGATTTCTGGCGGCAACTCCTGATGAGTAATGGTTTGCTCAGTAGAGTCTGGAAGCATTGGCGCTAGGATTTCACCAGAATCCTCAAGAGCCTTAAACGCAGACATTAAGGCAGACGGACGGCCTGTACCAATCTTGTTACGCAGTGACGTTCCGTTGATGTTTTTACCCTCAACTAAAAGCGCATTTGCGGCTTCTATGACTTGCTGATCTGAAAAAGCTCTTTCTCTGGCCATGTTCCGTTCTCCTGTCACGTTCAAAGTTTGTTTGTACGTTTGTTATTATACAAACAAACCAACATACATACAAACAAATAGACCAAAAAATAACCCGACTTTTCCTAGCAAGGGATTTGGGGGTCTGAAATTCCCTGTACGCGAGCACACAACCGTCGCAAACTGACTACAACAACACAGGAGAAGAAAGAAATGAAAGCAGTGAGACTAGAGGAAGTAGGAAGCATTATGCGTTGGCGTGATCGCTCTAGCGCCAAAGACGGGCACTTACAGCGAGAAATGTTTGATAAGTACATTACGTTAATGGTCGCATGGGAGCGATTGAAGCGCGGCATCGCTACCGAACGCGACCAGTTAATCTGCTATCAAATCCATAAAGGTTTGATGAAAGGGTTATGTCAGGGCGACAAAGTGCCTTTGATGCACTTAGGAGCAAGAGTGGAAAGCATGGTAGAACCAGACAAACGGATAACCTTGCGCAAACCGATGAAAATACACCAGGCGATAGCTTGGGTCGCTGACATGGACGGCAGAAGTCATGAAGCGGTAAGAAAGCAGTGGAACAAGTGGAGGAACGCAACGCAGGATGAGAAAGACGATGTAACTCGGAAATTCATGAGCTGCAAGGACGCAGACTTTACCTGAATGTCTTTAGAAGGAAAGAGACGAATGTCTCTTCCTTACCTTAGTGCATATTAAAATAGAGTATTCAATATGGCTTTCAATAGGACACCAGTGGCAATAAGCCACGCAGATAAAGCGCTTAACAACTGGAGCATGTGTTCTCCTTTTTAGTATCGTCCAACCCTATGTTGGTTGCTTCATTCTAGTAAGAGCATTCGATAAAAACAACGGCGAAAACAGCGTAACTAACTGAATTGCATTACATTAATTGCAATACAACTTAACTAAATTGCACAATTGAAAAGTACGTTAGGAAGAAATTCACTTTCTATAGATGTGATTCACATCAACATTCTCAAAATAGAAAAGTGATCATTTTATGGGTTACAGGTCGAGATCGCGATGAAATAAAAACGAGTTACAAACACTTAACAATCGGCAAAAAACTGTAATTAACTTACAGAATAAATTTGAAGGTTCTAAGAGAAGAAAATTATCGATTTTGCCCTTTTGGTGAACAGACAAGAAGATCAGAGCTAAAAGTACACCTCAATTTTGCTATTTAACGTAATCGGCAAAAGCCGATCTTAAAATAAAATACCGTTGTTGCGACAATTTTAAAATGTCACAGTGTGCCGCAAGTTAGAAGCCCCACTCCGCACCAGTAATCATATCCCCCCCTAATCCTAGGCAAGAGAACCATGAGAATGAGGGTAACACTGGATAAGACAGGCCTTAATACGTTTAGCTAATTGATGTTGGTTATTCTCCCTAGCCTCTTTCAACTGATGCTCTAAATCCGATTGAGATAACTTTTGAGGCGGACGTTGGCAATGATTGTACCATCCACATGTAAAAGTATCAGGGCAATAAAAACCCTTGTTGCTCAACTTTATTCTCAGAAGACGAAAACATTTAGGACATGGGTGTTCTGACTTTTTGTACATAAATCAACCTATCGAAGCGCTTGTGATAACCAACCTTTTACAACAGTAGAGCACTGCATAAATGACTCGTGTCCACAAAGTGCTGTACTTGAAAGAAAGCAAGAACAACAACTGACCGAACACATTTTATCTTGTGATGGCATCATCAAAAAAATCCTCATCCATCGTTATGGGTTATTTGATACTCCCCCAAAAATCTCTTCAAGAAACCGGAAAAGCAATGAGGCTATCTGCAGAGCGGGTTCGTCAGTTGCAAAAGCGAGGTGAAGGGCGTATCCGACAAAAACTTATTGCGGCAAGTTAACCTTAATTTATTGCCCAATATCGCACTACGTGGACATCAATATGCCTACATGTCACCTCTACTAACAGACGTTTCCTCTAGTCGCTAGCGACAATATCACTTAGCAATGGCCCCTACGTAGCCAATATACATATTTAGAAGAACCTTCCGTCATATTCATACCGAAACGATACTAAGGATGGGCACTAAATCGTATCAACGTAACTTTAGTGCAAACTTGTTCAAAAATGAACCTGACCATGTAATTTCCACTTACCCCACCACTACGACAAACAAAAACATCATAACCTTCAAAATCGAGAGCGGTCATCACGCACCTAAAAATAAATAATGGTGCTACCTTAAGAGTGAGGTGAGCTCAGATGAAAGGAAAACAGCTTGTGTTTCTCTATAGTGTTGTCGGTGTAATCAAATGGTGTTTTTACAATATAAACGGACTTAATGACTCCATTACTAAAGTTTCGCATCATACAACAACTATTTACATTTTAATCATCGATGGCATAGCACGTACTAATAGTATAATTGTCAATGTAATTAATTTCCTATTTTAATACGCATTAAACTTGAGTATATCTTTCACAAATTTAAAGATTTTTATTGTTGTTTCTATTCATTTATATCATTAACTAAATAAAGTAATTACCTGTCCAAGTAACCATCATAAGCCTTACCTTTCACCAGTAGTCTACTCTAAACATAAGACATTATACGAATAAAAATAAAGCAACTAGCATATGAATGAATCTTGATTTTTTGCCATTAACATTTCACATAAATGAGGACGACATTCTCTAACTTAAATGTAAAAAAAACCACCGATATGAAAACGGTGGCTAAAAGAGGCATCGACTGTTGTAACGTCTAATAGACTAGGTAATCGAGCCTGAGTGAATAGAGTAAGCAACGTCACCAGCCTACTCTACATACTGAAGATAACCATTCTCGATATAAGTTCAAATAAAGATCATTTTATTTATTAATGTATTATCTCTTTTGCAATAACTGCCACATAAAAACCATCAATAAATTTAAAAACTATCAATAAAGACACGCAACAATAAAACCTTAACATCTTCTTTATCAATATTACTGACGACTACGGTTAATTTTTATCGTACCATTTTAAGAAAGTGAAATTTTTATAAAAACACTTGCAAATATAAAATTGATTGATTACTTTCGTAATGTCAGTTGAAGAGAGCTTGGTTGACCACTCCACTTCCTAGGCTCCTGACTTTTTAAAAGAAAAATATCTTTTACCACCTATGGCATAGGTGGTTTTTTTTGCAAAAAGTATGACTTTAACGTGGTAGAGGGCGCTAACTTCGTTACAACAAATTTATGAAACAATCTAAGTGAGCAGCAATAGAAATTTCTCTGATACTGCCGTTCTTAGAATCTGGGCCACGACCGGTAATCTTGAATATGTACTGCGCCTGGCAACGCCCCCACCATTAGCATTTACTAAATTAGCAATGACCACATATAGAAAAGTCGATTGCGAACAATTCCTATACACTCCCTCATTAAATTATCGAACTGTAATTAATTATGTAAATTATTGCGACGCGCTTCATTGAAATAAAAACAATAATCATTACCATAATCAATACATTACACAACAATCATGCGGAATATTTATGAACCCAAAAACTTTACTTTTAGTCACTACATCTCTCCTTTCACTATCAGCACACTCTGCAAATGATGTCTATGGCACTGTCGATGAGATATTTTTAAGATCAGGAAATACTGGCGACAACTATATTGCATTTAGAATAAATGTAATGAAGGATATTTCATATTTTGAAAACTGCGTAATAGATTCTGATAACCTTGTATGGAAGGTTGATCAGTCTTCCCCAGTATCCCAATATCAATATGGCATAATTAAAGACTCCTATAAAAATCAACTTCCTATCAGAATCATTGGTACTGACGGGGTATGCAATCAAGGAAATGTATATTCAGATAAGGTCTATGAAATCAGCCCTTGGTCTTGGGGCTATCATTTATCTAATCGAGAGATTTCAGAGTAAATACTTTGTCAAGACCAAATTCATTATTTATACAATTGCAATTAAACCATTCATAGACAAAGAACCCAAGAGCCACTCTTGGGTTCTTTATACTACCTGATATAAGAAACATCATAGTCTTAATTGATAACTTCGTATTTAAAATCTAATCAAATTATTATTGGAGTAAGAATGAATAGAACAATGATCTTGCTGATGATTTTTTCTAGTTTCTCAGTTTTATCTTCCCCTTTAGAGAAAGATGAAATTAATCAGTTTTTATCTGAGCTTCATACAGAGCCGCAAAGAGTTATGAATGAAATTCCAAAAAAAGAAGGAGATATTTACCTAAGTCACAAACAAGAAATCTTATTCAAGGATAGAAACCAAGCTCGAGATATGATTATAGAAAAATCAAACACTGTCATATCTCCAAGAGTTTCAATAGACTATGCGGTAGATGACCCAGCTAGACTCGTCGACTCTGGTCATCACCTGTTGCGAAACTTACACACACTGCATGCTTTAGCGCCTAATGAGAAGCGATTAGAAAAACAACCATGGTCTGATAGTTATTGGCCTTTGTATTCTGGAGGGATCGCACTGCGCTATGCTGATGAAGAAATACAAGGACAATCTTGGCAACAGTTTTTCGACCTATCGAATATAATAAAGCCTTGGTATTCTTATGGAGGATTAGAACGTGATAAGCTCTCTCCCTCTGAAAAATATGATTTATTAGTAGGAGATGATTCTTTTTCATTAACACATTCTTCTTGGAATGATGGGAAGAAATACTTTGACACCCTAGGCAAAGTTGAACGCTGGATGGGATTGTGCCACGGATGGGCAGCGGCATCCTATATGCTTCCGAGGCCTATGCACTCAGTCAGCACCCTAAGTAAAACTGGACAAAGCATCACTTTTTATCCATCTGATATAAAAGCTCTCGGAACCCTGCTTTGGGCTCAATCTTCATATAACACGAAGTTCATTGGTGGTCGTTGTAACACTGAGAACCCTCAAACAGATCCTAATGGAAGAATTATTGATAAAGACTGTATTGACACAAACCCAGCAAGTTGGCACTTATCTGTCTTAAATCAACTTGGAGTATCCGAACGAAGTTTGATCATGGACGCAACTTACGATTATCAGGTTTGGAATCAACCTGTTATTGGTTATGACGTGGTTTTTTTTAATCCCCAAAGTTTTGAAGCCTCCTATGCGCCTGAAGACGCGACGATCCTAATTCAAGATTATCAGAGAGATATGTTTAAGCAGTACCGCTCTGTACATACTAAGTCAATTGTTGGTGTAAGAATGACCGTTGAATACATGGTTGAAACGGGGCAATCTCACCGGAAGTTTGATTCACCTGATTTCGACGGAATAGCGAAAGTGACATATTATTACGATCTGGAGTTGGACGAGTATGGCCATGCGATTGGAGGCGAATGGTATCAAAACGCTCACCCAGATTTTCTCTGGACTCCAACCCCAGACGCCCAAGCCATATCTTATTACGATGTGGAAGGGTTTTGGGATGTTACTCAACCAATCCCTCAACATTGGGAAGAGGCTGCAAAAAACTCTTCACGATACTATCAGCCTTTGAGTTCTATTGTGAATACTCTATTCAGTGCATCATCAGCTAGTAATAACAATAATTGGCAACAGTTAGTGACAAGTGAATCTATTTGTTTAGATGTCGAAGGTGGAAGACCATTTGTTGGGGCTCGGATAATTGGTTGGCCTTGCCATAGCGCCGATAATCAACTTTGGCAACTTGATTCAGCTTCAAATTTGGTCACTAAACTGTCAAGTTCTTTATGTTTAGATCAAGAAGGTTCGAGCGTTTTTCTGCAAGAGTGTAATGATCAAAGTTCTCAGAAATGGTCCTTAGAACAAGGCTTTTTAACCAATATGACAGGGGCAAAGTTAGTTTGGAGTGCAAACTCAGGTCTTGTAACCACAGGTAGTGGGCAAACTAGGTGGCATTGGAATAAACCTAATCTTATTTTTTAACCTATGAGGTAAGTGAGTAGTAATATTTTCTTCGCTATTAATTATCCAGTGGCGGGGGTCTATGAGCTTTCCTTTTCTCAGTGCGTTAACAAACATTCTTTACAATAAAAAGTTCGAGATTAAGGATGTTATTTATAAAATCATGACTCTCTCACCAGTTGTTAATAGAGGCATATTACAATTTATGAACTTTGATGAAGTTATTATAAGAATAGATCATTCAGAAGTAGAAAAGGATGAAAATTATTGGGAGTTATTTAATTCAAGTAAAGACTACTTAACCGAAACATCAACAGTATGGGGGAAAGAGTTTCTAAAATTTAATGACCAATATGTAAATATCGAAGAATGGAGAATAATGATTAGCTTATTTATAGAAAAAGCAAATGAAATTTCTTTTTTTCCATTGCAAAAAAATGAGTTAAGGGTAATAGTTAATCATGTATATATATATACATGGTATAAAATTAATAAAACCCAAACATTTCATTAGCGCTGATTATCTGCCACAACTGATTTTAATAATAAGACTGCATACAAATAACTTAGTTAACAAAGTTTATTCAGTTCCTATAGCTACTTTTGGTTACGACTCCAAGTGCAATTAACAAGAGTCCTGATAGCCCTTTCTTCATTTAAAAAAAGTACTATATGGTTCCCTTCACTAGGCTCTCTCCGGTAAACTTTACTTAACACAATGAGCTTTTTATATTGAGCAACGATTGGTTTTGAAATATTGAATTCACACATCGTATTACTAAGCAATGACACCCATCCCCGGATGAATCGGAAGGAAATACAACCGACTAAAAGCCACGGCACTGTTATTTACGAACCAACTTCACAACAAATTTTAACTTTCCATATGGCGCGAGCAAGAAGCATGTTCCATAATTAACGCAACAAAATATTCTCGTTTATTTGGAGGTCTCGATGCGCCGTTTACACCCACTCGATTCACTGTTGATTAATCTTCTTGGTCAGCAAGGTCTAATTAAAAGAGAAGCACTGAAACATCTCAATGATAAGGTATACCGCCTTACCCCCGAAGAGATCAAACTCGTTAAACAAAAAGAATTACGCGCAGGTCAAAAAGCCAAAGAAGCTTACATTAAACAACTTCTTGAACATAAACGTGAAGTATTCTTCACTAAGCTCAGCCATGAGCTGAATCATTCTTTGCAACCCCAAGATAAATCAGCGTGATAGCCTGGTAACCATATTGCGCTTGGAGATAACCAACCTAACGATAAAACCCAAACTGACATCTGCCCGGTTCATAGTATCAATGAACAACCATTCACGTGACGTGACTTCCGCATAACCTGAACTCAACAGCGTCGTATTAACCTGTTCAATACTAACCATTTACTCTCCTTAAAAAAGATCCCTCACAAGCTTCAGATAAAGAGCTATCTCGGTATCATTCATCACTACACAGTAAATGACAGAGTACCGTTTCGCTCTGTAGACAGCATTATTATGCAGGGCGAAAAACAGGCACCTTAACGAGTAAGCTCTAACACTGACTGTTTGGACTTAACAAGACTTTTCCTTCGATGGTATTGAGTGTTGAAGGACCAATATTGTAACGACAAGAATCCCCTTCAACATATATTGTATTAAGCAAGTTATGTTCGAGGTAGGTAATACGCACGTTACCTTTATTTGGCGAAACAATAATGATCTCTACAGGGGATGAACCTTTGGATAGCATAGAAGTGCTTTGGCAACCAACTATCGCGCTAGAAAGGACAAAATACAAAACTTTACGCACTATCGCTATCCAACCTTAATACTATGAAATAAAATAGGTTTATTCAGAGTTTTTCTAAAATCTTAGACTCTATAATACATGAATACAAACCTTACGTGTTTGCTCTACAGAAGACATAATCAAGCAAAAATCAACGCCATCTTTAACCGTTTCAATCAGATAGAACGGTTCAGTTTTACCATTTAGGTAAACGGTGATGTGTCGCTGAGAGACCGTCAAGTCGTAATAGCATTGCTTACTTGCCAAACGAGTGCCGCATACAGTAAAGCCCTCCTCACTAGCATACCCACGAATCATCTCAAACAACTTTTCGAGCATCAAAATACCGTTCATTTTACAAATAGTGCAGAAGCAAAGTAGATTAAAAAAACCTGTCTTTATACCATCAAACCCACATATAAATTTACCACTCACCCTAAAATTACCTTTGTAAACAAACGTACTCTACTCTCTTTTGAGTTATTTCAACAAAGCCAGATAAGCAATTAATTGTATATCTTTTAACTTTTACTATAAATCAGCAACGGCCTATTTAAAAATCTGTATTGATAGTTAACCCCTATGATATGAATTTGAATTCTTTTTACTCCTTTCGGTAGGACACTTTATGGAGCATAAAACTATATAAATACCCCCCCCTACCTCTTTCAAACAAAAATGCGTTTAATGACCTAATAAGCAATAAACTTATAATACTTCCTATCACTTTGTATACTTTTTGATAGTTGATGATTTTATCTATCAAAAGTACTATTATAACTAATAAATCAAAATACTTAAGAGGTATTGATAAATCATGGCGAAAGTTGGATACGCTCGAGTCAGCTCAACAGGTCAAAGTTTGGACGTTCAGTTGGATAAGTTAAATAGTGTTGGCTGTCAACGAATTTACCAAGAAAAGATAAGTGGTCGAACCTCTAATCGTCCAGAGTTCCAATCCTGTATGAACTATCTTCGAGAGGGAGATACTTTAGTCATTTCTCGTTTAGATCGCCTTGCACGATCTGTGGTTCATCTTGCACAACTCGCTAAACGTTTTGAGCAAGAAAAAATCAATCTAATTGTCATTGATCAAAATATCGACACCAGCACCTCTACTGGCCGATTAATGTTCAACATGCTGGCGTCAATTGCTGAGTTTGAAAATGACTTACGTACTGAGCGGCAAGCTGAAGGCATTGCCAAAGCAAAAGAGAACGGTGTGAAATTTGGGCGTCCAGCGAAACTCAATAAGCAAATATCTCACACTATATATCGACGCCGAACAGAAGGAGCAACGATTGGACAGTTAGCAAAAGAATTTGATCTTGGAGAAGCGACAATTTATCGGGCATTAAAAATGGCTATGCCAACGGTAGATTAACTATCCATTAATACTCAATTCTCAGGGTAAGCGTTGACCACTCGAATAAACTGTCTCGCCCTATTAGGAAAAGCAGCCCCCAGTAACCCGACGACAATACTGGAGATAAAAGTGATGAACAAACAGTGTAATATGAGTGAAGAACTGCTCGTCCATTCCCCCATGAAAGCATCACCAGCGAAAAACAAACTCGTCATGGACAGCAATGCCTTTACAACTAACATAGTACAGAGAGAAAAAACGCTCAATACACGAAACGCTGGTACGTACAGCGCGAAAAACATATTCCTTCGGAGTTGATGTAACATCATTGAATTTCACACAAAAAACAACCACAAAATAGCCGCAACTAAAAGATTATTCCTAAGGTCCACCTTGATGGTTTCACCCCGTAACTTTAAGCCCCATAATAAAAACACAGACGAGCCAGAGTAGTAACACGTTGCATATGAAGACAAAGTTAACACAAAACCAACTTTACAAAACACTTGTTCATACGACTTCAAAATAAGAGTCAAGCTATGTTGGAGTTCCAACCATATTTTATAAAAGCAACAACTCGTCCTATGAATTCGAGGTGGCGGTTCGAAATTGCCATCATACAAACGGCATTACGATAGCAATACCTAGGTGCTGGAGAGTTCTAGTACTGCTTTTTCATAACACTTAAGAACACTCCCATAACTCAATATCAATAGATGCGTTGGCATTAAGTAACCAAGCCATTCATACTCAGTATTCACATGTTTTACCCTTGGAGATTCTGTCCCTCCTTTTGTAATTAAAATAGGTGAAAATTGAGATTCTATTAGAGAATTGCATGACGCTGCATGTAACCGAAAGTAAGTGTATCTAGGTATAGGTTCTAACGCTTTCATTTCTTCTAACCAGGACTTTAAAAAAGTCAGAAATACATCTTTCCTTGTGGAGTGAAAAGAAGAAAGATAAACAATGTCTTCGTCGTTAGAGATCCCTAAAGAAGCAAGAGTTTGAACTTTGTTGTACTTCATCCTATCAAACACATCACGCAAATCGCTTGCTTTCATGACATGAAGCCACATCTGTCCGTAAATCAACCCATCATTTTTAGCAATCAGCATATGGTTATGCTTGCTAGCTTGCATCACCTTTTCAGGATCAACTTGAACACATTCTGTTTTATTGGCGTAAAAGCGCTGTTGCAACGTCAAAGCTTCTTTAGGAATGACCTCATAATCTTTGATCACTTCATAGACCACCTCACCTGTATTTGAGGTATCATAACAATAATCAAATCCAAATCGATTTACGTCCCAACGCCTTGATATCGTCGCTTCAAGAAAGTTAAGTGCGCGTTGGCAATCTTTCGCGATACTAAACAGTTCTTCATTGCAACCGAGTATCATCAAGATCTTTGCTTTTTTCTTAATACTGGGGACATTCTTACCGCTTTCCCAACGATGGTAGGAAACGGTACTGATGCTATCAAAGTCTTCGTGTACAGCTAAAATATCGACCATTTGTTGCTGCGTTACATCATTTAACGTCCTGTAGTTCCTCAACATATCACCAAATACCATATACTTCTCCGAGTCAACCTAACTAAGTGCACATTTAAAATCATAGGATAAAAATCCCCTCTCAGCCCCCAGGATAAAGGTGACTATACGTTGGACTTAGAGGCTTTGTTAATACCTAATTATTATCTATTTTTGATTCAATCTGACTAATGACAACAAGCCTAATGAGATGAGCTTCGCGTCGTGCTAAAAATATGTCCGCTTGTTTCCAATTATTGGAAGAAAAACGAGCCTCAAAGGCAATATCATCGGAAACTTCTCAGCATGCGAACTAAGAGGCGAATTATGGATGTGTCATATCAAAATGAAAGCCAACTTTTGGGTTGGAATAAAATCAACTCAAAATCGGTTCTTTTGACTTCAGGCTCCTACGTTGTTTAGTGTGTAAAGTCCAAGACTAAGAAAGAAAAGGAAGAGTAATATCTTTTACCGTTGACCTTTACTTTATCTGACCTATGCACCACATTTAACAGGTTGATTTAGATGTCGGTTTACCAAATGGAGTGCCTTTGTACAACAAACAACCAGATAGGATCAGTTTACATTACAGTAACGCCAAGAAAGTTTTAATCATGAACCCAAAAGGCGGTGTCGGCAAGTCAACCTGCGCAGCAGCATTACTGAGTCATTTGAGTCATCTGGGTTACAAAGTAGAATTAGTTGACTTTGATCAACAACGTTCATGCCATGGCTGGGCAAAAAACGTGCTACCGGGTCGTTCCCAATCCTACCCGCCTTCACTGCGCAGTTTTTCCAATATCACAACGACGCTTACGGTACAGCGAGATACGGATTTCATCGTTATTGACTCACCCTCCAATTTCAGCAAAGAAGAAATGGCTAGATATACATATTTCACTAATGCACTATTACTACCAATGTCCCCATCCCCCCTTGACTTACACACGAGCTTACCTTTCATCCAGGAAGTCATTGAGTCCGGCCTATTGAGTTCTCGCAAGATTGCCTTGGCCTTTGTTCTGAATCGCTGTTTTACGCATGACAACCGAGTGAAAAGAGCCTTTCAGTTACTACAAGATTTCCACCAATACCCCATCCTTGGCAAGATTTCTGACGACTCTCATTATCAAGAAGCCTTTTTCTACAAACAAGCGGTCCCAGTGACGGTCGACTCTCTACTTTGGCGGCAGGTTATTGAGTGGTTAAAGAGCTTATAAGAACACCTAACGCTCGATAGGGCGGACCCATACCTCGAGCTCAGGGCAGCGCATTTGTAACTCATTCATTATCCTTGAAGCATCAGAAAAACGCTCAATCGCCTCACTAAAAAGATAATAAGTGTTATTGATGTGGTGAACATGAAGAGGGAGAGCAATACCACAGGTCTCTATACCTGCTTTGGGTGCTGTTTGACCAGAGTAGAACTGGAGTACGTAAAATGTGTGTTGCTGAGCCTCTCTAGAGGGTGATGCTGGCGCAGATGCGGCATTTTGAGGTAATACAGGGCTGAGCAAAGCACACGTGCGACGATTAATCGTAAACAACATTAACTTGCTCTCATCCTCTGTATTACGGATAAGAATACTGGACGTCGTACCTGCTTGGCACTCTTTGATAAGCGTATAGGCGGCAACTTCTGTTAACATGCAGAACTTAAGGTTAACGGACAAGATCAGAGACTTAGGCAAGGGGTTGGCCACCATCGGACAAGATTGGAGACTGTCAAATGTTGCGCTATCCAACCTCCAAAGGTCGATGGCTTCATCAATAGAGAGTGACTGAGCTTGGATTTTTACGCTGACGCAAAGCAACAATAACACGACCACGTTAAAGTTAAGTACACATCGTTTTTTTTGTTTCGACTCAACGTCCCCCTCGGAGTCCGGCATAGGTCTGGCATTGGCAGGGAGCCAACCAATCAGTGTGAACGGAAGCAATAGACATCCTCCCCGGTCAAGGCCTGCCTGCAGTAAAAAAACGGCCCCCTCAGAGGCAAAATACCAAGTGATAATCTCATCGAATGCATCCCTAAAATTGTTAGCGGAGTGCCTGCTATTTTCTACGGCACTTTTATAGGTTGAAGAGAGCGTCATCGTTACAGATCTCTTCGTTACCTTGCGTATTTGTCCAAAGGCTTGAGGACTCGTTAGATTTTGGGATCGTTTTCGTTATTTTTCCTCTTTTTTTCCCTTCTAAGTAAGCTGCCCCGTAACATCAGGGATGTATCAATCACTCAGTAACTTGGTACAAAGTACACAGCCGACATCGTGAGCATTAGGGGTATTACAAATAACTCAACAATAAGGTGACAGAGTAAGACGGCGTTTGCCATATTTAGGATAGAACACACTAGAGCAGTCCAACCTGACACTGATAGTTAACAGGTTAAAGACTTTCTTACCAACAAATAAAAACACTCAGTGATGAGGGGACACTGAGTGTTGGAGTATAGATTAGCCAAGGATGATAAAGCCAAGCGGGGTCTTGCTTGACGTTCACACCTTGAGTATAGATGAGTTTTTTGCCTTTGTGGCGTGGATACCAAATAGCGCTCAGAAGTGTGGTAGCTTTGGTTTAGATGGCATTATCCAAGGTTGTTACGATTGGCACATACTTATACAGCAGTAATCCAAGCGATGTCTCCCCACAAACCACAAACCACAAACCACTCCCATTCTTCTGTATCAGCCCCGTTCAGTCAAGCCGCGCTAGGGTACAACAACCGGTTCATCACCGTGATCAGTCCGAGTTAGTGAAACGTCGGCGACTGAGCTTCACTCTCATGCCAAAATAAATCGGCTCTATTTGCGTAGCGATCGCTAAAAGACATCTCTGGGCTAAGTGGGTATTTCAACGTGGATTTCATCTTCTCAAAAGCTCTTTCTGCCACTTCCAACGACGCTTGTGAATGTGGATTGATAATCAGCTCTGCCGTTCTCAACTCTTCGCTCTCCATTAACGTTGCGTACGACGTATCAGTCCCCGTAAAAGGCCCCAGCGCGAACATAATGTCTTCAGGAGGAATATTTAAGGTCGCAATTTCACTGAGAGATTTCCCTCTCAACAAAGTCTCTACTGATTTACCGCCATGATTCAATTCTATCGCATACACATAGCCACGTTGATTATGCAAGGCATAGTTAACCGCAATACGTTGGTCGGTCGTGGTTGAAATCACGCCGCGGATCCCGCGAGTATGATGGGCATGCTCAATATATTCAATCGGCTCAACCTTACGATTGAAACCAGAATGAAATAGCTCGTCTGGTAAACGATTGTCTCCCCGAAAAACAAGTGAGCCTCTCACCTCAGGATCGTAATGGCGATAAAATGGCAGGTGGTTGATTTCTTGCTGCGCTCTAACACTCACTTCATGAAGCTGATCGACCTCTGTCAGATAAGCATAGGGGTCGACTTTCTGCTCCAGTTCAAAAAAATCTCTTAAGGCTTCGTTTTCTCTTCCTCCCCCCATATCAGCATAGCCAGATCCACCAATACCAGGACGTTCTGGCAGATCCTCAGGTAACAACAGATCAGGCAACGTACTTCTCTCGCTTTCAGCCGTGACGTCATTATTGATGATATCTCCTCCACCTCTTAGTCCAGCATTCTCTAGCCACTGAACTTCCCCAGTATCAGGGTTAATGGTTCGCACGATACGCGCATCTGCTACTAATCGCCCGCTAGAAGGGTCAACTTCACGGTAGTAAGCAAACCCATCAGATCGAAGTAACGTATTTCGACCACTGTCCGTTAATTTGACACCGAGAAGCTCTTCTTTCGTTTGTGGGTGTACGATGACACGAGGCATCGAAGTAAAACCATCCATTTCTTCGACGGGAAAGCCAGAGTTGGCCACAATCGTATTCGGGAGGGACTCAGTCGCCATTTCAGTTGCTTCTGCCAATCCACGACCATATTGTGCAAGGGCGGGCAAAAGTGTCGTCGCTCCAATGATAGCAGCACTCATTGAGCTCATCTTTGTGCCTTCTAAACGTTCTTGCAATGTGTCACCGTGCAGCGCTTTATCGAGGCTCAGTCCAAACAGTTCCGTACTTACCCCGATGTTCAATGGAATACCCACCTCAGGGGCAATGACATCGACCACCGGTAATAAAGTCATCACGCTATAGGCGACAGAAAGAAGGTAATCACGTTGCGCCTCCTGATCCGATTTGATCATGGTATCCCCATCGCTGACCAGGCGCGCTTTCATCTGTTCCGTCATGCGAGCAAGCACATTCCCGTCGACCTGATGACGCTTCATCATCATGTACCCCTCGGACCAATTCCCTGAGGCAAATGCTTTCAAAGCCGTATCAACACCGGAGTACGTTGCGCCATCTTGTCTTAAATACAGACTAAAGTGCGATTGCAAACCCCTTCGGTTTGAAGGGACTCTTAAGCTTTTGAATAAGTGTTTTTTGAGCTGGCGCTCACTGCGGTACGCCCAAAACGGTTGCTGGGCACCAGGGGTATAAAGCAAGCCCCCTTCTCCGTCCTTTGGCTCAATCAATAAGATATCGGTCGAATCATAACCATAGACATCAAAACGGTACACGCTGACTTCTCTTCTCTGAGAAGGAGAGAGTATGGCGATGGCCAATTGGTACTGAGCTTGGTTGAGTAGACCATGATGGTACTGCTGATACGCTGAAAAGGCATAGCTATCTCGCTGTAGCTGGGTGTAACGTGCGGTATTCTGGGACCAAAATTCGGTTAATGCTTCACTGTAGGCACGCTGGATATCTAACTCGTCGTAAGCGATGTCCCACAGTGTGGATGAAAGTAAGCGGACTTCATTTCTTTCGTCAAACGCATCACCGCTTGCGTCTTGTGTATAAATCCCAGTATCCACATTGATGGTACCAGGAAAAGAATCTCGATACCGACCGAATGCATTGAGCATGACCGCTTGGGTAAGCGTATAAGATTCGTTTGGATGTTCATAATGGGCCCATCCATTATACGTTCGATGGCTGCTTTGCGCCCCGTTGAAGCGATGATAAAAAACCGCATCAGGATCAATATCATGGTACCCATGTTGAGCGAGCGATTCTTTTACTCTCTCTGATGTGACTCGTATAGGATCGGGCAAGGAGAGGAGCATGTGCGCGTACTCTTTTGCAAAATCAAGTTGCCACGCTTTATCAAATGGCAGCAACGACTCAGACAGTAAAGGGGGGGTAACACTGATGTTACCTTTGGCAATCACGGGATAAGTTGGCAGCATGAAAGCCGTTGTCACGGCAAGGAGGGTCGATATTTTTTTAGTCATAAATTGTCTTTATAGTGAACATATCTTCTATGTGATGACAGGACATACATAGTATGTCATTCCAAAACCTATGAAACGAAGTGAACTGAATGCCCTAATCAAGGAACCTTCTCAAATGAAATTAAACTCATAACAAGGTGAACAAATAGTGCAAAAATAAATTTATAAAATCAATGCGTGCTGAAGCTTTCTTTAACGGGGACGTGCTTTCATTCCCCTAAACGCCCCTCCCGACTCAACATCACCTCAAAAGACACACTCTGATGCCAGATTCATCAACGACTCAAGTATTTAATCTATGTACTACGATTATAAAACCGTGTAGCAAGCACACTGAACTTACCTAGCATTCATCACTTACTGTCCAAGGAGACGAAATGAAACGAAGTATAAGGACGCTATTTTTATGGGCTTGTATGATCACGCCCTGCGCTTTACTGGCCGCGACGGACAAACCTAACATCTTAGTCTTTTGGGGCGACGATGTCGGGGTTTACAACATCAGCGCTTACCACAACGGCATGATGGGCGGTCGTACACCAAACATCGATACCATCGCAAAAGAAGGGGCCATTTTCACAGATGCCTACGCGCAACAAAGTTGTACTGCGGGTCGTGCATCCTTCATTCTTGGTCAGCACCCATTCCGAACCGGTCTTCTTACCATTGGCATGCCAGGCGCAAAGGAAGGGATTCAAGCTAAAGATCCAACCATTGCCGAACTGCTGAAGAACCACGGTTATGTCGCGGGTCAGTTTGGTAAAAACCACTTGGGTGACCAAGACGAACACTTACCGACTAACCACGGCTTTGATGAGTTCTTCGGCAACCTTTACCACCTGAATGCAGAAGAAGAGCCTGAATCAGAGTTCTACCCTAAAGATCCTGAATTCCGTAAAAAGTTCGGTCCTCGTGGCGTTCTTAAATCGACAGCAGATGGCAAGATCGAAGATACAGGTCCACTGACTCGTAAACGGATGGAAAACGTAGACCGCGAGTTTATGGAAGCCAGCCTTGCCTTTATGGAAAAAGCCGTAAAAGAAGACAAACCTTTCTTCATCTGGCACAACTCAACTCGTATGCACGTTTGGACTCACCTAAGCGACGAGTACAAAGGCAAATCCGGTTATGGCCTATATGCAGATGGCATGATGGATTTGGATGACCAAGTTGGCGTGATGCTGAAAAAGCTCGACGAACTTGGCGTCGCTGACAACACCATCGTGATATTTAGCACCGATAACGGTGCAGAGAAATTCACTTGGCCGGATGGTGGTACAACGCCATTTAAAGGCGAGAAAGGTACGACTTGGGAGGGTGGGTTCCGTGTCCCTATGATGGTTCGTTGGCCAGGCCAAATCAAACCGGGTACGGTGATCAACGATATCTTCTCTCAAGAAGACTGGATGCCAACGCTGCTGGCTGCCGTTGGTGAACCAGATATTAAAGAGAAACTGTTAAAAGGCCACAAGGCAAACAACAAGACCTTTAAAGCGCACCTAGATGGGTACAATCAACTGGATCTGCTTACTGGTAAATCAGATACAGGGGCACGTAACGAAATTTTCTACTTTGATGCCGGCGGTCACTTAAACGCACTGCGTTACAAAGATTGGAAAATCCACTTTACGATTATGGAAGGCGCGATAAACGAGGCTTACCGCAAAACACCAAGTTGGCCACTTATCGTGAACCTACGTATGGATCCGTTCGAAGTTGGTCCGGATTCAGCGCTTTATGTTCGACACTTCTACGCCGATCAAATGTGGATGTTCGTGCCAGCACAAGCCATTGTTCGTAAGTTCTTGGAAACGTTTAAAGAGTTCCCTGCGACCAAAGGCAGCTCTTTGAGTATCGAACAGGTCGTAGAAACCATGACACAACCGAAAAGAAACTGATTTCCTAAACGCATTATTTAGCGCTGTACACAGAAGTAGTCACTACCTGCTTGCACAGCATAAAGGCCCCATAAACATAGACGTTTATGGGGCCTTATCTTTAATCGCTAGTTACATTTAAAAACAACTGACCGGGTTTAAGTAGCATTGGTGATAAATGACATCACCTTCATCGTTACTGTCATCATCGTCTTGCTCGGTTGCACTTAACGAGGACAGTAACGGCGTGGGAAGTTTATTCTGGATCAACGGTGATTGAGCTGCACTTACTGAACTAGAAAGTAAAAGAAAAGCCAGACTAACGATATTAAATAGTTTCATTTTGTTACCATTCTGTTTTTGAAGTGTTTGACATTAGTTGCTTTCTTTAATTGTATCAAATTGTAACGACGATGCGATGATTAAAATGAAGAAATAGACTACTTTCTACTCAATACTTGGCACAACTGGCTCAGTGTACCGATTATCGCATCGAGCGAGAGTGCTAATACTTCATTAGTTCAATCGAAGCGTCACCGATATACACCAAAAGAGTTTGTTCTACAAGTCACAAACTCCTGTACGAAAAGGACAATGCTTAGGAAAGGGTACTGTAGAAACATACTCAGATCTTCAGTCATACCGAGCAAGCTTTAGATCTGGCTTATGCCAATTTAGCACTGCTTAATGATTTGTTCTCGCTTACGGCAGATATACTGCTGAATTGGGCGAAAAATCACGGGATTGAGGTTGGGGTATTCGGCACACTTCTATACCTATGACCGATGCTTGAACGGGCACCCGCATATTCACTTATCCGTCACTCGGGGTGGCTTAGATAAGCACAAGCCCATCTATTTCAAAACGCTCCAATTCTCATTCCCTCAAAGAATCCTACCCATCAACCTTCTTCCTACCAAAAACAACGGCCTAACTCATTCTGGGAGTGAGAAACTGGAAGTTTAATAAGAAAAGGCAGGATTAGGTGCCGGGTCATTGCTCCAATCGGACCACAACCCTGCGTATTCATTGCGATGTTGACGAACGGAAAGCAACTTACCTTGAAGATTGCAAATACGAACATCGCAACGGCTTTTAGGTAAATGAGCCAGCGCGGCCAGCTTCGCACCTTGTAAGTTTTCCATATTAAACTGTTTGTGCTTCAGTATCGCTTTCGAACCACAACAGAAATAGGTGACATCATAAATCGGCATAGCGCTCCTCAATAGCATCAAACACTCAATGTATTCTCACAACCAATAACATAGTAAACTAATTGCCTATCAATTAAAAAGAGAGGATCAATGAAATCAAGCAAAAATTGGCGACCGCTCTCTGTGAGTGTCTGGCACTATCTCATCGAGCATCGAGATAACGAGCAACTCTTTTTCCACGATGTTGCTCGCGAGGTGGGTATCAGTCTTCGTCATCTGAATTATCCACTGGCTTATGTCTTGGAGTTTTGTGAAAGACTGTCACTACCACCATTAACAGGCATCGTGCTGATTAAGCAAGAAACCGTTCGTTTGCAACGCGAATACCCCAGCGCGCACTTTCGACTCAAACACCAAGGGCAATTCTATTACCCCTGTGATGCATCTTTCGAACCTCTTTATCAACAAAAGCTCGCACAGGTAAGGCGGTTCGATTGGCAAGCGATCCACTATGTACCTTCGCTTTTGACGGTCTTTGAACTCAAAAGCCAATGGTTAGAAGCGAAAAATAAAAGTGCGCCGAAATCCCCTCACGCTAGCCGGCTCAATCAATTGGCTAGACGCTAACGTCATTTATTGGAGTGACACAAAACCGACGTGAGAGAATCAAGCTGGTTGCCCTCTCGCTCAAATAGAACTCTAGAGCAGATCGTGTAGAAAACATGCTGTTCTTTTATCATGAACTCTCGAACCTAAAAAAACATCCTTATCTTGAGTGTAGTGTGGAAACTCAATGTTAGGAGAGAGCCCTGATTACTTGAGATACGGAAAAATCTAATCTAAATTTCAAATGTACTTAATGCTGCAATTCTAAGCGAAATCCTTTGCCCCTAGTTTTCCGATTTATTGCAGCCTCTCTCCGTCCACGCCTCTCAATATGGGGGGAGTACTTCTAGGTCCAAAGTCCAGTAAGAGTTTCCTATGTAAAGTCTCTCTATCGAGCAAAAGGCTTGCTATATATTAGTGATAACTAATTTAATATATCATCTCATAATCACCACTAACCAAACCACCACAAGAAGTAACTTCAACAGTCAAACCTCAACAAACTGTATTACACATGTAATACACAACAACATAACCCATATTTAGACTACATTTGACCCACAACAAAGAGCAGTGTATGCTTGATACTACACAGTAGGTTGTTACTACTTCTGTGGAGGATGTTGATGCGCACGACGCTGATACATAAATAGAGAGTAAGAGATGAAGACCATGAGAACAGAAACAGTAAGTTTTTTAAAAAAACACGCTGCTGATCTCCCCTTAGAAAACGCTATGACCATCACGCAGAACGGCAAACCGATCTACGTAGTGGAGTCATATGAAGAACGCCAAAAACGCGATCAAGCTATTGCTTTGATGAAGTTGGTCAGTTTTGGGCGTGAAGATATGGCTTCTGGAAGAACAACTAGCTCAAGCGAATTCAAGGAGAGACTGGCGGCTCGGAAAGAGAATTAATGAGCACTAGTATTGTATACACTGAAGCATTTGAAAATATGACAGACGACCAAATCAATTACCTATCACTCTGGAGTGAAGAGGATGTTGTGGTCGAGAGAATTGAAACCCTTGTAGAGAAGTTTGAGAGTAACATTACTGATAATCCAGAAATGTGCCCTCCATGTCACGAGTTAACGACTCTTGGCGTATACAATATTCGCCAATTCAGCTTTGATGGTTTCAAGTTGCTTTATGAATATCATGAGCACATTGACACCGCTGCAACTCTCGCGTTGGTACGAGATAAGCAAGACCTACAATCGATGCTGGTCGATTACTGCTTAATCCACAAATAACCTTCAGAAACAAAAGGCCGTTCGATAGCGGCTTTTTTATCTCTGGGTGTCCTGAAAGTACACCTTTCTGAACAATGCCCCACTTCATTCGCTTCAAATGATTCGTATGAATCGAACGATTCGTTTATAATGAACAAAAAAGGAGCACACAATGCAATCATTAACCGCAAACACAGCAAAAACTAAATTTGGTGACTTACTGATGAAAGTACAGCGAGAGCCAGTACAAATCAGCAAGAATGGTTCCCCTGTAGCAGTTGTCATGTCATGTGAAGAATACGAGGAACTAGAAGCCTTGAAGATGGCGATGGTGAAATCACGTTTTGAGCAAGCGGAACGAGACATCATGAATGGAGATTTGGTGGATGGTGAGACCTTCATGAACGAATTAGATTCAGGCAAGTTTGACTAATGACACGATACAAACTTTCTCCCGCAGCCCAAACGGACCTAATCGACATTCGCCGTTATACGCTTGAAAACTGGGGAGGCGCACAGTGGACCAATTATTTTGGAGAGTTAAAACAATCAATGGCGTTGTTAGCTAGCAATGAGTTAATTGGCATTGACATGCCGGAACTTGGAACTGGTTATTGCCGCTTTCCGTTAAAGCATCATGTCATCTATTACATCAGGAAACCGGACCATATTGTTATTGCCGCTGTCCTAGGGCGTAACATGTCACCGGCTAAGCACTTTCAGCGACAGTTATAGCTCTTAAGCCTCTGCGTTTGATGTAATCTCGTAATGTACTTGGAGCTTCATCAATAAGCTTTGCTGTAGGACGAATCCCAAGCCCCATGCCTAGATATTTTTCAATTTGATCTCTTTTAGGATCGAGCTTAAGTTTTTCCGCCTCACCTTTAGGTCTACCAAGAGTAACACCGGCTTTTTTTCTTGCAGCTAAAGCTTCTTTAGTTCTCATCGAAATGAACTCTCTCTCTATCTCTGCAGCGAGGCCTAGCACCGTTGCGGTGATTTTTGCTTGCATGGAACCATCTAACTGCATGTTCTGTTTAGCGATGTAGACATCGATACCCTTGGCCATGCATACCTCAAGCACTTCAAGAACTTGAAGCGTAGAACGCGCAATTCGACTGACCTCCGCAAAGATCAGTTTGTCACCAACCTCCATTCCTTCAATAAGTTCACCAAGTTTACGTTCATGCCATTTCTTCTTGCCTGTAACGACATCTTCGATAAAGCATAAGTTAACTATTCCGACACGATTGCAATACTCGTAGATACCATGTTTCTGGTTTGCTACATCTTGGCTATCTGAAGAAACTCGAAGGTAGGCGTATTGTGGCATTGATCAAATCCTCATCTAAATGATGAAGTACTTATAGCAAGCCTTGACCTTATTTTTGATATCGATCACCTAGATTGTGACAGTTAGAAAAGAATAAAAAGAAAGAAATGAAACTGTTTCTAATGAGGGTAACTGTGTAAATCTTTGATTTTCCAGTTATCCACATTAGCTATAAAGATCTATATCTTCTATCTAAAACTATAAACACTATGAGAACTATAAGATCTATAGGTATTGTAAGTTACTGAATGAAAAGAACTTAACTGCTCTTTATGATCACTATTTAGGTGTATAGATAACACTATTTAGGTGTTAATGATCTTTTTTTAGGTCTTAATGATCATCTGCTAGGTGGAAGCCTGACACAATTTAGGTGTTGATGATCGTATTTAAGGTTTATAGATGACATATTTTAGGTAGGTTAAAGGCTAAAATAACGAATATCAGGTATCTCCGCCCTTTATTCACAGTGATCTTGATTAGGTATCTTCTAATGCGACACATTTTAGGTCTTACATCATCGAAAACACCTAAAATGTGTCATTTATCACAGTGGGAGACCTGATTTTTGTCAGTAATGGGATTGTCTCACCTAATATGTGTCATCTAGTAATCAGGGTTATCACTAATCTCAGATAAGGTATCGATTTTATCTAGGAGCGAGTCAACCTCGCTTTGATGGCCATTATCAACTTCTGGTTCTCGGTTTAAGTGTCGCTTAGAGAGACTTTCTTCTACCTTCAGAGCATGCTGCTCTTTGCCGATATAGCGGTAAGCAATGGCCAACGCTTCAAGCTCGGCCTCTGTCAGCTTTATCTTGTCTTGTAGGCGTTTTAGCTCTAGCTCTCGAATTGTTTTTAACGCATCGTGTTGGTTCAGCTCTTCAATAGTGCCAAGCTTTATCCAGCGGAACAGGAACTTGATACCGGTGATGGTTCTACCTTTTTTAATGACCTCAAAACCCTTCTCACCATTTTCTCCCTCTAAGAACAGTAGCTCTTTTCGGATTTGAGGGTGCTCAGTAAGCTCTTTGATGCTCTCTCGAATACAGCGTTTCATGAACACACTGTTATTTTTGAATGAGCTTTTGTCTTTCTTGAGTTTGCCGGCCTCATCGAGAAGTCCAAAGACCCCTTTTAACTCATCAAGCTTCTGTTGATGCATTTCAAAGCCTTTGTCTTTAAATCGGCTAAGTAATTCGTAGAGGCGTTTTGAATACTCTTTTTTTACATCAAAGAAATTGCGAGTGTTAATGAGTGCAAAGCCCTGGTTGTACTCGATGTATTCAGATTTGAGCATGTCATTAGGCACCATTGTCAGGGTGCCATTTTTGTATGCTATGTGTTTGAAAAGCGGACGGTAGTCGAATTCAATATCCCTTTTGCCGGTTTCTATTTTTATACCGATTTTTCGGCTCGCAAGACGGTTAGCTACCGGGCTTAAATTACTCCCGATATGCTTAGACTCTACACCTAACCACTCAGATAGCTGATGTGACGTGAACTCATAATGAGGGGTACTGCGCTCCCAGTCGTTCGCTTTCATGTGTGCAATCATCAATGCAAACATATCTGCTTCTCGAGCAGAGAGATCCTGGCGACTAAATACCAGTTGATGACCTTTCTTTATATGTTTCGGTAAGTTATCACTTACGACTGGGTAAAAGTACTCTTCATCACTCATACCACGACTCCTTAAATTACACAATCTAGGTAATTATGACATATTTTAGGTGTAGTGAAAGTCTGATGACCTAAATGATGTCATTTATTCGATATGTAATTGATATGAACATCATGGTCAAAGATCAAAACCTTGATCGGATACTCTTTTCCGAACCTGTAGCACGTTCAAATTTCGTTATACCTTCTTGCGTTTGAATTTTTTGGGAGGATTGCTAACGAGAAGTTTTAAAGCAGAGGAACTTACTCTCTCTGTCGTTGCAGATGAAAAACGCCAGCGACGTGAAATAAGTGGGAGGGAATCAAGCTTACTTGGTTGCAAAAAGAGTAAGTGACAACGTGATGTCGTCTACGGGGGACGTGATTGATCAATGGCGCGGTATGAACAATCAATAAACAGGTTTATGGTGATATGCCTGTCTCTTAGGTTGGTTAAGTCGTTACACAAACCAGAACAGGAAACAGGTGAGAGTAACACCTCGACCTGCAGCTGTGTGGCGAGCCGTATGATTAGGCCTTGCCCTAACTAATCTGTCACAGAAAGTGCGCACCTGATAAAACATCACGAAGAAGAACCAACATACTCTTTATCTTTGATGGAAAGCAGGGTTGATGTTAACGCTTTAACATGGCACCACCCAGCCCCGTCATAGCCCCTTTGTGCGCGAAAAATACGGTCGTTATTCTCGCCCCCCCCCTACCCCGATCATTTTCCATCAAATTATTTACCCCTTACCTTCGGCTAAAAATTTTTCGTGCTGCGCGGATTTAACCAATGTTAGTTGTCCACTTTATTACTCCATACAGGTGATACAATTTTGAGATGACAAACAACGCAGTTACATTTTTTATTATGGGTAGCACGCAAGCTATTTGCTTACTCTTTCATTGCTTTGATGAGTTCGTATCCTGTCGGAGTAAGGATGGAGTTTTTGGCCAAAGGACTCGGGCGCAACATTAAACATCGCAGACCGACCCACATCTTTACCCACTGGTTGATAGTCGCCTTGGTTTTTACTTTGGTTTGGGATTATCAAGGTATTGGGATGGCCTTTGTCTGGGGAGGCGTTAGCCACATACTCACCGACGCAATGACTGTATCGGGGGGGGGCTTTTCCCCATATAGTGACAGACGATTTCATCTATTTGGAGGCCGGTTTAGAACTAACGATCCTGTTGAATACGCCATCTCTGCTGGCGTAGTGATTATTTGCATAGCTCCTTCTCATATCACAGGCGGACAAGGCTTTGCCCCGTTCTTTTACGATTGGGCTGGCATGTATGAGCAAGGTTTAATAGACGCTTTAGAGTGTAAGACCAACCGATTTAGGTTGATTTAAATGACCTGCAAAATGTCATTATTCAGGCTGAATATTGACAACGATGGCTGGAAAAAGGAAAGAATTTTGAATAAGGTGTTGAACAGAGGCTTTACGCTGATTGAGTTACTCATAACAATCTGTGTTCTCAGTATCTTACTAATATTTGCGGCTCCGAGCTTTTCTAGTTTGTTTGAAAGTAGTCGAATGAAAACTGCTCAAGACGAACTGATGGGGTTCGTTATCATGGCAAAAAGTGAAGCGGTATTTAGGAACGCTCCTGTCTACATTCACTTTAGATAGTTGGCCAATTTAAACTCCGACGAACGCTGCATCGTACTGTCGTTGTCAGATAGTATCAGTGACTGTACAACAAACGTAATCTATACACTGCATGGTCGCGTCTTTGATGGTCTAACGTTGGAGAAAACCTACCCGCAAAATGTAATAGAGATTGATCCAGTAAGCGGCTGGCCTTCACTTAGTCATTCGACATTTGATAGTGAAAGTAATAGTGAGCTTTTTAAGTTTTTTGTAAAAGGTGACCAAAAGGTTGCCTTTAAAATGCACATCACCGGAAGAGTTAGCTTTTGCGGTATTGATGGTGATTGGTATCGTACTGAGACTTGCTAAGCTGCCAATATTCAGGCTGAATATTGACAAGTGTATTTCCTTCTTTGGATGTGGTCGCTATAACAAGGTTCTGCCCCAAAATCACTTAGACCAAATACTCTACAGATTTTAGAGATGTGTTTACCCTATCAAAACTTATCCGAGTTCAGCCTATCTAGAATTTTGCTGCACTAAGCAACCTAACCGCTCAATATGGTTGCTAACATGTTGATTTCAAATAAAGTGACAGATGAAAGACGGCATTATCTATCCATGAAATAGGCTTATACCCGTATAAAAAGTGTTATATCTATCTCTGATAGGTCTACTCTAAGTCTATAATTCGACACCTTATGGATAGTGTGCTTACAGCAGCCCCTGGAGATAGACTTCGAATAAATCTAAGTGCTTTTGCTAGGTCTTGTGTTTCAATTTTAAATTTATTATCAATACGCCCATCATTAGTCATATCGGTATCTACAACGCTAGGGCATAAACAGCAAACCTTTACCCCAAAAGGGAGCAGTTCGTGATAAAGCGATTGGCTATAACTAACAATTGCAGCTTTTGTCGCTGAATATGCTGCAATCTTAGGGACTGGCGCCAAACCAGCAGTAGAGCCAAGGTTATATATTTCCCCGTAGCCTTGCTGTTTCATTTTCTCCGCAACTAAATTACAAGCAGTGATTGTAGATAAAAGATTTACGTTTACCAACTCAGAAAGTTTAGCTAAGGAAAGGTTAGTATTGCCTGCTGCCAAAACGCCAGCGCTATTAACCATAGCATCAATATTTTCATGCTGTTTAATGATTGATGTAATAGCAGTTTCAACTTCAGATGGGTTATTGAAATCGACTGACATTGTCTCAGCTAGACATGAGGAATAGCATGACTTGAGCTCTGCTTTAGTCCGCTCAAGGTTTTCATTATTTAAGGAAAGTAACACCAAAGTGTATCCTTCCTGAGCAAAGTAATGAGAAATAGCTTTACCAATACCGCGACTAGCGCCTGTAATTATGGCAACTTTAGACATAGTGTATCCCTAAACTGTGTAATAAGTGCGTTGTTAGGTTAATGTACTAAATAGTTTCCAAAATTAGAACTGGTCTTTGCACCGTAAGCACACTAAGGTTTCAAGATACTTTTTCTAACCTGACCGAAACGGTTTATAGCCGTGACCGCAAATCGTTTTTTGTCCAAAATCTTCACAGGTTGAATTTTTACCTGTGGCACTTTCTAACTCAAAAGTGCCCCTTTGTAAGCTAGTACTGACTCTCATCGATAGACATAAGTAAATTCCTTTGACGAGAACATACACTTTCAATTTTTCCGAGTTGTAGAGATACTGACAGCACACGCTTGTGTAGGTAAAAATTAGTAGGTTATATGTATGCTGAGCATTATTGATATAGTGACAATCATAGCAATGGTTGCAGCTGTTATCGCTGCAATCCCAATTGTTAGGGATTGGTTGCCTATAAAACTGTCTGATAAAGAACGTGATGTTCTGTTATTAGCGAAAGTTGATGATGGATATCCATATATGATTTTGTTCGTGTGTGGTTTAAGTAAAAGGTCTTATGTTCAGACCCCCTTCAAGCACGACTCAAATATTTATGTTTCTGACGAAATAGCCTCGCTTACATGCAAAAAAACTAATCAATGTCGCATTTTTACGTCAGGGTGGAGACTATGTAGGAGATGGGCAATTTGTTTGGTACATGTTGACTCAAGAAGGCATTAAAGTTTTGAACAGGTTAAATCAAACACAGAGTTTATGACCTAAACCAATCTGATTAAGGTAAGTACAAGAAGTTATTCTCGTGACCTATTATGGCTAATGAGCGTAACACACCTTTGCCCCAAACCTTCTCAGACCTAACTAGCCTATCAAACTATCAGTACTGCAATAGACCAAATTAATCTAATCTGTACTTTGGGTACTTACACCGAAGCTTTCTGTCGTTCTCTTCGATAATCCATGTCAATTCAAATAACAGATATGTACGTGGTGTTTCATAACAAATTCCCAAAAACATGTTCCAGTATCTTGTAAATCAGGCAGTATTTTATCGTTATAAATAAAAATAAAAACTCCTACAAAACCAAACTTTAAAGATCGTTCATTTTTTGAGACAAGCCTCTGAAAATGAAGCCTTGCAAAACGTCAGTTTTCGTAACAAGACCACAAGAAGAGTGATGTCATGTGAAAAATCTGGCAATTTAGTGTGCAATCTAATTAAAACGTTTTTTTAGTACTTAAGCCTTTAGTCAAAGGCTCTCAATTTATTTCCTTTTAATTCTGATGCCAAAGTAATAAGTGACTCATTAGTATCGCTTGAAAATTTTCGTAAATGTTCAATCAAAAATTAAAGGCGTATAAATGATTACATCAGTCCAACCTAGCCAACATCTAAATACTAGTGATAAACCAGTTGAAGAGCCAAAACGAAAAAGTGGACAAGTGGCAAGTAACCACGAAGCGTATCAAAGAAATATGAAAGTAATACTGAATACTCTAGAAGGAAATGGGGTCTCGTTAAGAAACAATTATCTCACACCTAATCGATTCCCAGTTAGTAAGCATGAATTAAAAGGGCTAGAAGACATAACAACTCTCCATCAAGATTCTGTTTTTACTGATCTCTACAGTAAAGAGGAAACTCTAATGGATAAAGGAAGGTTTTTAGCGCTTGCTAAAGATATAACAGACTCTAAAGGTGTAAAGACTACCGACTTTGAGTTGACAAAGGTCACAGCAGGTAACCTCAAGACAATACCTCTTGAGGGACAAGACTATACGAAAGGTGCCCCTTTTTTCCTAAGCTGTAAAACGAAACATTGTGATTTCCCTGGTGCTGTGGGAGGAAATTATCCTACTGCTGAATATCTATCCAATCAAGGTACTTCTGTAAAGGTATTCAATAGCTCTGATGATTATGTTGGTCACTACAATCTTTGGCAACAAGATAATGGTGATTTTTGTATCGGTACCATTGCCATGATTGATAATCATGGTATAAGCAAATACAGTCCGAAAGACCTCAAGCATTTAGTTTTGGCTCAAGCCATTTCGCTGCTAGACAGTAATAAGCAAGCAAAAAGTGTTTCGATTGGTATGGGTGGGCACAACCTTAAAAACATGTTTCCCGCAAAGTTTGAAAAAAATACTGAAGGTTTTGTAGCATTAGGTCAATTGAGACATGCTGACTTGAATTCAGTAAGCCAGAATACGGTTGCTCAGCTAGAAAAAATTACTGGTTATAAAGTGAGCAAGGATAGCCCTGTTATTACTGAACAGGATAAAATTGGCATGAGGCCAGATCAACGAAAAGACTTTAAAAACACCTTAATCGTTGTCGATAGAAATAACTTAGAACAACAAAAGAAAATACTGAATAACTACCAACAAACGAAGAACCAGCCTTCTTCAGACACAAGAATTAAGGACAAAAATAGCGTATCCCCAAAATTGCAACGGACGGAGGCGTTTCAAAGCAAAGAGAGTCGACTAGCATTTATTGAGACATTGCTAAAAAATAACCCCATACAAGGGTGTAGCTTAGTTTCGGTAAATGGGATGCATGCATTACTTCGAGTTGAGAATCCCTCTAATCTGGAACAAACAAAACAAACGCTTCAAGATCTAACAAAAAGAGTTGATGGACTAAAAGTAGAAAACGGGTTCAGAGATAATGAGTTAAGAGTCAAGATTCCATATATTACTGACCTTGTTTCACAAAAATCAGTAAGAACCACAAATTGGACATCAGATATACAAAAGAATATCCGCCGTAACATTGTCGATAACTTTATCTCTAAGAACCAAGTAAGTGGGTGTGAGACACTATCAGTAAACGGTGCAGATGTTCTACTCCGAGTTAGCGAAGAGAAAAAAGTTGCTGTAATGAACATATTCAGTGATTTAGGTAACAGTATGGGCATTACAGTCAAAGAAAGCCCTAAGAATAATCAGTTGAGAGTTGCTGTGAAAATCTAATAGTGTTTTTTGCAACAACTTAAGATATGAATGAGACGGCTAAATAACCGTCTCATTTTATTGAAGCCACCAAAGTGAATGAGTTCGAGTTGGTGTTAAGTAAACATCCATGATGTAGCGAAAGAAAGTGTCCTGTGCTATCGCTGAATCACGGCAAACATAACTTTGCCCCATTATTGTTCAGTGCAAAAGCTCTAATCCTTCATTTTTAAAATACCAATCGTTACTTAAAGTGCATGTTTATTCATCAATTGTAAGGTGGCAAAACTAAATAATACTAACTGAATTAGTTTTCTTCATCCTGTATAATCAGCGCAATTTTTCATATTCAATGTGCTGATTATAATGACTAACAAGAATTTCTCTTCAACAGCAGCGTTTTTATGGTCGGTGGCTGACCTTCTACGTGGTGATTTCAAGCAATCTCAATACGGACGTATCATTCTCCCTTTCACTCTACTAAGACGCTTAGAGTGTGTGCTTGAAGCAACAAAACCAGACGTTCTCGCAAAATACGAAGCAGTAAAGGCAATGCCAATTGAGGCACAAGAGAAGCTACTGACACATACATCGAAGTTCAGTTTTTACAACACATCACAAATGGATTTAAGTCGATTAGGTGAAAGAGGTGTGGCGAGTAACTTGGAGAACTACATTCAGTCGTTTAGTCCAAATGCTCGCGAGATTTTCGAACATTTCGATTTCTTCAATACTATCGAAAAACTAGAAGAGGCGGATCTACTTTATAGAGTAGCGAAACGCTTTATTTCAACCGATATTGACTTACATCCAGATGTTCTTAACAACTATGAAATGGGGCTAGTTTTTGAGGAGCTAATTCGAAAATTTGCTGAGGCTGATAATGCAACAGCTGGTGAACACTTTACTCCTCGAGATATTGTCGAACTTACGACTTCTCTATTGTTCACTAATGAAACAGAGTTAAGTAGTTCTGGGCTAGTTCGCTCTATCTACGATCCAACGGCAGGGACGGGTGGTTTCCTATCATCAGGTATGGAATATGTGCTTAAACTTAATGACAAAGCATCCTTGTCTGCTTTTGGTCAGGAATTAAACCCTGAGTCATACGCAATCTGTAAAGCGGATATGCTTATCAAAGGTCAAAAGGTCGATAATATAAAGTTAGGTAATACTTTATCAAATGACCAACTTCGCACAGACAAGTTTGACTATATGCTGTCAAATCCTCCGTTCGGTGTAGATTGGAAAAAAATACAGAAGTTTATTCATGATGAGCATAATGAAAAAGGCTTTGAAGGTCGTTTTGGCGCTGGTCTACCAAGAGTTTCTGATGGTTCATTATTGTTCTTAATGCACCTAGTAAGCAAAATGCGCCCTGTAAGTGAAGGTGGTTCCCGTATCGGTATTATCTTGAATGGTTCGCCACTTTTTACAGGTGGTGCAGGTAGCGGTGAAAGTGAAATTAGACGCTACATTCTGGAGAATGATCTACTTGAAGCGATTGTGGCCTTGCCGACCGATATGTTCTACAACACTGGCATTGCAACCTATGTGTGGGTTTTATCTTCTCACAAGCCAGTTAAACGCAAAGGTAAGGTTCAACTTATCAATGCCTCAAAAGAGCGTGCTAAAATAGGCGATCGTGGTCGTAGTGGTGGCGGTGAAGTTGAAGGAAATGATGAGCACATATTCTATGCAGCAATGAAAAAATCATTAGGTAGCAAACGCAAGGAGCTTACATCTGAAGCGATTGATACTATTGTTAAAACCTACGGTCGCTTTGCTGAAACCGAGTTTAGTAAAATATTTGATTATAAAGAATTTGGTTACCGAAGAATCACTGTTGAGCGTCCTTTAAAACTAGCAATTTACCCGAAAGATACACAGCGCCTTGATGCCCTGAAAGCGGATAAAGCATGGGGTAGGTTAGATGAATCAGTTCAAAATGAAATTTTAAAGACCTTAGCTTCATTCACTGAAAATAAGCTGTTATCTCGCGACACTTTTCTAGAAAGCTTCATAGCTAAAGGAAGCAATGTAAAGTTAACTGCAGCTCAACAGAAATTGATTGTGAAGCATCTTGGTGAGCATGATGATGAAGCAGAAGTATGCAAGATAAGAGGTAAAGTAGAAGCGAATCCGGATTTGCGAGATAACGAAAACGTACCTTTAACCGAAACTGTTGACGAATACTTTGATCGAGAAGTTCTACCACATGTTCCTGATGCTTGGATTGACCTAAACAAGACCGATGAGCTCGACGGTAAAGTTGGTGTGGTGGGTTATGAGATTGCATTTAACCGTCATTTTTATGTTTATGAGCCGCCACGGTCACTAGAAGCGATTGATCAAGATTTAGATGATGTATCCATTGAAATTAGGAAGTTACTTGGCGAGGTGCATTCATAATGGCAGGTCGTTATAAAGCGTATCCAGAAACTAAAGAATCTGGTACTAAGTTTTTGGATGCTCTTCCAACACATTGGAATATCAGTAAAGTTAGATTTATCGCAACATTTGGTAGAGGTTTAGCAATTACAAAAGCCAACCTTCAAGATACAGGGGTTCCGTGTGTTAGCTATGGTGAAGTTCATTCTAAGTATGGCTTCGAGGTTGACCCTAAGAATCATCCCCTCAAATGTGTAAGTGAAGAGTATTTAACGTCTTCACCATATGCCCTACTGTCTAAAGGGGATTTTATTTTTGCCGATACTTCTGAAGACATAGACGGTTCTGGTAACTTTACTCAACTTATCAGTGATGAGGCGTTGTTCGCCGGATATCACACCGTTATAGTTAGACCAGAACCAAGCAACCATTACCGATTTATTGCTTACCTCTTTGATTCTTCAGAGTTTAGAGCTCAAGTTCGAGACACAGTTAAGGGTGTCAAGGTTTTTAGCATAACTCAAGCTATCTTGAAAAATGCTAGTGTATGGCTTCCTCCTATCGAAGAACAACAAAAAATCGCTAATTTCCTCGACCACGAAATAGCCAAAATTAATAACTTAATTGCCAAGCAAGAAAAGCTTATCCGACTGTTAAAGGAAAAGCGCCAAGTGACGATTTCTCATGCTGTAACTAAAGGGATTAATCCAAATGCACCGATGAGAGATTCGGGTGTAGAATGGATCGGTGATGTGCCAGAACATTGGGATGTAAAAAAATTCAAGTACATATTTAAAATCCGCAAACGTATCGCTGGCGGAACTGGCTATGATGTCCTTTCTATTACTCAAAAGGGAATAAAAGTAAAGGATATCACTAGTGGTGAAGGCCAGCTCTCTTTAGATTATTCAAAGTATCAGTTGGTCTATGTAGGTGATTTTGCAATGAACCACATGGATTTACTGACAGGTTTTGTTGACATATCTAAGCATGAAGGAGTTACTAGCCCTGATTATCGAGTGTTCACTCTTGAGCATAAAAGTTCTGAACCTAATTATTATCTAAGGCTTTTGCAAATGGGTTACCATGACAAACTATTCTACCCATTGGGGCAAGGGGCTGCACACCTTGGTCGCTGGAGGCTACCAACGGAAGCCTTCAATGAGTTTCTAGCCCCTTGTCCTCCTTATAATGAACAAAAAGAGATCTCTTGTTTTATAAACAATACTCACGACAGAATTGATGCTTTGTTAGAAAAAGCCGAAGATGCGGTCATGCTAATGAAAGAGAAGAAATTAGCTCTTATATCAGCAGCAGTAACTGGTAGGATTGATCTTCGTGATTGGAGCCAAAAGTAATGGAAAATAACATAACTGATGGTCTGGCAGGCTTTATCGAGAAAATTTCAAAAATACCAAGAGAAAAAGATCATACTTTGTTTTTTAGAGGACATGCAAACGAAAGTTTTACGGCTTTACCTGCTGTATTTAGATCAATTCCTAAAAGTGAACCAGTTGAAAAGTATATAGATAAAGAGTCTAGGCTATATCATAACATGATCATGCAGTGTCCTGATGAGTTTAAAGACTTAAACTCTACCTTTGATCATTTAGTAAAGATGCAGCACTATAGCTTACCAACAAGACTGTTGGATATTACGACTAATCCATTGGTTGCTTTATATTTTGCATGTTCAGGTTTTATTGATGAAGGAATTGATGGAGAGGTGCTTGTTTATCAAATACCTAATAATGACATTAAGTTCTACAATAGTGACACTGTTTCGGTAATAAGTAACTTGGCTCAAATCAATAGTGATGTTGACTTAACTACTGATGATGGGATTGGAAAGTTAATTCATGTTATAAAAAACGAGAAGCCTTATTTTCTTGATAAGATAGATAAAAGTGACTTAACACGTGTGGTTTGTGTTCAACCTAAGCAAGATAACAAAAGGATTATAAGGCAAAGTGGTGCGTTTCTTTTATTTGCTATGGGTGATGAGTTCAAGAAAAATACGTCAGCAAAAATCCCAGCTGAGTTTTTGTTAAAGGAATTTAATATCTCTATTTTAAACAAAGATAAAGAGGGACTTCTGGCTTCTCTTGAGCATATAGCCATATCTGAAGCCACGCTTTTCCCAGAAATAGACAATGTGGCTAAATATTTAAAGAATCCTACCAGAGCTCATGTTCAATCCGAGCAAGATGGTTTTATTGAAAATAATGTTAAGTACATCGAAGATGTAGTTGATGAATTGCTCCAACATGAAGAGCTGATTGAAGCTATTAAAAATAATTCAAAGAGTAGTATTTTACAGAGTGATATTCTTGAAGGGAAATTAACTACTGTCGTAATCGAGCTAATGAGTGCGTATGATGAGCAAGGGACAATACTATTGTCTAATCCCAAGCTATTTAAAACTCTTGTTGAGCATTGTTACGAACTAATCAAATATTCGGCGGTTGAAGCTGCTATGGCGTAATGATTATGACAGAGATTTCTAAAGAAAAAGTATTTCAAAATGACATCCTCGCCCAAATGCAGTCTAATGGTTGGTTGCTGGGTGAGTCGAACAAGTACAACAAAGAGTTGGCACTTTACCCTGAAGATGTGATCGCTTTTGCCAAAGCAACACAGCCTGATCAATGGGATAAACTAGCACTGCACTTTCCAGATACAGAGCGTAACCCAAACGCAACAGCTAACGCTTTGCTCAAGTCATTAGAGCAAGAGCTTAAAAACGAAGGCACACTTTGGGTATTACGAAATAAACTCAATAATCGTGGGGCGAAGTTTGACCTTTGCAGCTTTAAACCTGATCACGACCTAAACCCAACGGCAACCGCACGTTATGGGCAAAACATCTTGCGTGTTGTTCCTGAGCTGGTTTACTCTCCAAATGGTTATGATGGGCGTTTAGATTTGACCCTCTTCGTCAACGGTATCCCTGTTGCGACTTGTGAGCTAAAGTCTGAGTTTAAGCAGTCGATTGATAACGCCAAAGTCCAATATATGAAGGACAGGCAGCCAAAAGATCCAAAAACTCGTAAATCAGAACCATTATTGACCTTTAAACGTGGCGCATTGGTTCACTTTGCTGTGAGCCAATACAATGTTGCAATGACCACTCGTTTAGCTGGTAAGAAGACATTCTTCTTACCCTTTGACCAAGGTACGGCTGACGGTGGTCAAGGTAATGATGTGCCTGAAGACGGAAGCTATGCGACCTCTTACCTCTGGAATGAGATTTTCCAAAAAGATAATTTGCTACTGATCTTAAGCCGATACATTCACCTCGAAGTAAAAGATGAAGAGCAGTTAGACGGTTCAATCAAAGTCAAAGAGACGATGATTTTCCCTCGTTATCACCAATGGGCGGTTGTTTCTAAACTGCTTAAAACAGTGGATAGCGAAGGCACTGGTCATAAATACCTAATTCAGCACAGTGCAGGTTCTGGTAAATCAAACTCAATTGCGTGGCTGTCTCACCAACTCGCATCAAAACACTACTATACCGACCACCCTGAACTAGAAAAACAAGCAGGGGATAAGGTTTTTGATTCCGTCATCGTCATCACTGACCGAACGGTGCTTGATAGTCAGTTGCAAGATACGATTTATCAGTTTGACCATAATGAAGGAATGATTGCTCGTGTTAATCGAGAAGAGGCTCAAGGCTCTAAATCTAGCCAATTAGCAGGAGAGCTAAAAGCAAGCACCTCTATCATTATCGTAACGATTCAAACGTTCCCTCACGTTTTAGAAGCGATCCGCAAAGACTCAACTCTTGCAGGTCGAAGCTATGCGGTTATTGCCGATGAAGCGCACTCTAGCCAAACAGGAACAACCGCTCGTAAATTACGTGAAGTATTAATGGCAGAGCAGCTAGACGATAACGAAGAGCTAGACAGTGAAGATATGCTGCGCTTGTCGCTCGAAGCTCGTAAAGGCTCAAATAAACTCAGTTACTTTGCGTTTACTGCAACACCAAAAGCAAAAACACTAGAATTGTTTGGTCGCAGACCAAGCCTTGATGAACCAGCAAGTGATACAAACAAACCGTTGCCGTTTCACGTTTATTCAATGCGCCAAGCAATTGAAGAAGGGTTTATCCTAGATGTTCTGCAAAACTACACCAGTTATCGAGTGGCTTACCAACTAGCCCACGAAAATCCAGATTTAGATCAAGAAGTAGATAGTAAAAAAGCTGCTTCAAAAATGGCGAAATGGGTTCGCTTACACCCTTACAATATTGCTCAGAAAGTAGAAACCATCATTGAGCATTTCAACGAAAAAGTGAAACACTTGCTAGGTGGTGAAGCAAAAGCAATGGTTGTAACCAGTAGCCGTTTAGAAGCGGTGCGTTACAAACTGGCGTTTGAAAAATACGTTCAATCTAAAGGCTACGATAATGTTAATGCAATGGTGGCGTTTTCTGGTGAAGTGAATGATCCAGACTTACCCGATCAGCCATTCACTGAAACCAATATGAATCCAAATCTTCGTGGTCGTGATATGCGTAAAGCATTTGATACTACTGATTATCAGGTGATGTTGGTTGCGAACAAGTTCCAGACAGGATTTGACCAGCCTAAGCTAGTCGCTATGTATGTCGATAAGCCATTAAAAGGCGTGGAATGTATTCAGACCCTATCAAGACTAAATCGGACGTGTAAAGGCAAAGACAAGACCTTTGTGCTCGACTTTGTGAATGACCCAGAAGAGATCTTGGCAGAGTTTAAGGTTTACTTCCAAACGGCTGAACTGGCTGGCGTATCAGATCCAAACATCGTCTATGAACTGATGAAAAAGCTCGATAAGGTCGGGATTTACCAATGGCGAGAGGTGGAAGCGTTTGTTGATACTTACAATGACAAACAAGCTAATCAAGCCAAACTAGCCAATTTGTGTAAACCAGCCGTTGACCGTTTCTCAGTTCGTTATAAAGAAGCCACTCAGGTGCTTCAATCGGCACAGGCTGAATTATCCAAAGCGAAGATTGAAAAGAACGACAAGAAGATTAAGTTTGCTGAAAACAGCGTCAAACACGCTAAAGAAGCAAGAGATATTCTGGAAGTATTCAAGAAGGATTTAATTTCATTCTATCGCTACTATGAGTTTACTTCTCAGATCGTTAATTTTGATGATTTTGAGCTAGAAAAGCTCAGTATCTTCGCTAAACACCTTCATCCACTATTGCGCTTAGATATCGTGGAAGACGATATCGATCTATCTGATGTGGTAATGACCCATTACCGTTTGCACGAGCAGCGTGAAGCAGATTTGCAACTAGGTAATAAAATTGGTGAAGAGCCTAAACCTTACCTACCAGCGGCAAAAGAAGGTTCTGGTGCTGCCCCTAAAGATCCAAAAACTGAGTTGCTGAACGAGATCATCGAACGCATGAATGACCTGTTTATCGAAGATGGGTTATCAGAAAACGATATGCTCAATTACGCTAACACAATTGCAGGTAAAATCTCAGAAAATGAATTGGTAATGGATCAGCTTCGCAGCAACACTAAAGAACAAGCGATGTTAGGGCAATTCCCAGAGTCAATCAGCAATGCCGTGATTGAAAGTATGGATGTTCATAACGAAATGGCGATGAAGCTGCTATCTAATGAGTCTGTTGCAAAAGGCTTCGCTGGGTTGATGTTTGATGTGCTGATGAAGGGGTTGGGTAAGTCAGCAGAGAGATAATCGCTTATTTTCGAAGGCTGGTATTGTTCTGGCCTTTATTCATTTTTAATCAATATATATTCAGTTTTTTTTGGCAGAAAGAAAATTAGAAGAAGGTAATGTAGAGCTTTGCTCTAACCAATAACTGTCCAAAGAACCTTTATATTTTGAACAAGCAAGTTCGAGTTCAACCAGTTTGCAAGGTCTGCTTATTTAGGTGATTTTTAGTGTCAAAGTGAGCGTTTTGATAGTCATGTTGACGGTTTGATTATTGGCCAATTATGAAGACGAGAAAGTCACGGTATGATGCTGTTTATTTTGATTCACTTTGTTGGACACAGACAATGACTTCTCAAAAAACACCGCCTAAAGGCCGTAATTATCCCTTCCCGTCGAGGCATAGTATGATGTGGGAGACGTGCCATGTGACGTTTGATCAAGCAGTTGAAATGTTTTTCGACCAAACGGCAATGCAGCAACATCTCGGGCATGATCCACTTATCTACAACCGTGTTTATAAAAAGGTCACTTATCCAACCATTCAAGATGCACAGAGAGCTCACACTGAGCAATCACTCGCGTTTTACCAGAAGAAAGAACAAGAGCAGCTTGCTCTCGAAGCTCGTGGGATAAAAGCGTTTAAGAATATGAATGATGCAATACGTGGACGCCTAAACCCAACAGAAGACGGAGTTGCCAATCCGCTTGAACGCCCTTTAAAACCAATGGGAGAAGTCTCTTCTATGGGAGTGTTAGAAAAGTTGCTCTCTCCTCAGCAAGGCGCTTCTTCTTCTGCCATATCATCGAACGCCCCAACCGTTGATCCTAAGAATATGTACTGGCCACCTTATAATTTTACAGCTAAAGATGGCGAAAAACAGATAGAAGTAATTTATCGAAGCAACACTGCAAAAATTGCAGTATTTACACCTGAAGAATGGAAAAAGCTATTTGAACAGTGGGATCTTTATGGTGATGTGAAAACGGTTAAAGACACGGCTACAGGGCTATATGATGCAAGGCAAACCGCGAAGAATTTAGGTGGTTTAGGCGTTACGGCTATTGTGAAAAATATAGATGGTGTCGAATATCTATTTTTGAATAACTACGATAAATTCGAGCAAACTATTTTGCATGGTGGCATATTTAGAGCCGATAATGCCCAAGTGGTTAAGATGGGGTTAGGTGCGCTTGATTCAGTGAAAGGTATGACTCGATATGTAAAAGCGAATGCATTAGTTGATTTTTTGGTTGGCTCTGGCATTAATGGTTTGAAGTATCTGTTGACGGACGACTACTCCTTGAAGCAGCTAGGTGTAGATGAGGCTAAACTGCTTGTAAACGTGGTTGCTGTAGCGGGAGTATCTCTTTTGGCTGGTGCTTTTATTGCGGTTCCAACCGTTACAGCAGCCTTAACAATTTTGGCTTTGGCTAGCTTTACAGTATGGGCAGTAGACAAAGCTACAGATTTTCAAAAAAAATTGATAGAAGCAGTAATCGATGAATTTGATGATTGATAAACTTAAAATAATAACAATCGTAATACTTGGTGGGGGGGTGGGTTTTATTTCACTATGGTGTTATTGGGTGTTCTATATCGAGCAACTAATTCGACCATCTTCTGAAATTACAGGCGACCCTTTATACATCATTTCGGCTCTTTTTGGGATGAGCTTGTCTGTCTTTGGTCTTATGGCGGTCCAGCCTTTTATTCATATCAAGCTGTGGGTGAAAGCACGTAGAGTAGCTTTACTCAAAGATTTAATGTCTCCTAAAGATATAATAAGAATCATCGTTATTACGGCGATTATAGGTGGGGGCTTCTCTTTCGTATCTAACATCATCTTGCTTCATAAAGTCATTCCAGATAATGGCTACGAGCTCTGTCCAAAAAAGGTAGGCTATAAAAAGAACTTGCTCCGAGACTACGTACTGGATGTGAGTCAATGTGAGAAGTTTTAGATTGACAGTGAATATCATTCCTTCATACAGCAATGGAGGAATGAGCTCGTGAAAAATGCGGTTGTATCTACAATGACGCGCTTAATAAGAATGTTGGTACAGCATTTGCCGAAAGTGGGTAAAGTCTAAGCGAGATGCTATCCAGTAGGTGCTAAGACTATGATAAAAAATAAGCTATTGGCGCTATTCTTCTGAGGAAGTGTCGTTCCAGCCGTCACTTTCGTTATAGCGTGCTAAGGTTTTTTCCATTAGGTCTTTGATTTCAATGTGGTGAGTATTGTCAGGAGAATGGTGAAGCGCAGAGCGCTTTGCTCCCCCTAGGGTTTTCATGAAGATGCTCTCTTCATCAATTTTCCTTTCTTTTACATTGAAGTACGTGATGTGATAACTCGGCATAAAATCGATATCCATTAATTGGTCTGTACTTAACAATACAACATTTCGTCGCTGTATTACACGTGATGGTGAACCGGGTGCACGAGAATATGCGCTTGATGCGTCTCGATGTTCCACTCTTTCATTTCTGCAAGGAACAGGCCGTGATTATTGATGGAGTCGATGAGCTCTGGCGCGCGCTCTAATTGGATTAATAATGATAGTGGGGTAACTTGCTTGTGCTCTTGATCAAAGCCGTGTTCGATTTGTTCTTCAAGCATATAGATTATGCCAGGCTCCGCTTCGCTACCTTCTTCAAACAATCGTGACTCGATCCCTTCTGCGTCATATAAATGAACCAGTAAGTTATACAGCTTTTCAGCGCCAACAAGTTTCGTTCGATTTGCTTGTGAGTTCAGTTCATGTAATCGCATCTCTAAGTTTCCCCCTTGTTTTCTCGCTACGCTGAGCATCAGTTTGATGTCTTTTTTGATATTCGATAAGGACTTGTCGTTGAGCTTTGGTTTGAGGTATTTGATCAGAATGTCATTGCGTGTCGCGACTGGCACAAAGCGGGTGGATACGGATACCCGACACAGTAAATGAAGCAGGGCGTGGGTAATGACGTTGTGAAGGTTGTGGTAGTAGTCAAAGTCTCGTTTGATTTGCATAGCCAAGGTAACGTTGTGGATTAGTTTTTAGAATATGGGTGCTCGTTGGCCTGTCTCGTTACAATACTGAATCAGGAAGAGGGTTGCCCCTCTTCCTGTCCAGCTACTTCATACGTGTTTCGTAGACAACGAAGCGTGCCAGAAAGTCTGTGCTGCCTCCTTTATACCGAACCTCGCAAAGCGAGTCTCGGACTATCAGTAGTCCACACAGTATTGTGATGCAAATGACCACTAAGCCCATCAGGGCGGTTTTACTTTTTGGCATTTTTCATTGCCTCCACTCGATGAAGAGGCTAGTATTTGTATTGCAAAGTACATGTACATCGCCTCGTTTGAATTTATAGTTCATTCGGGGCTTTGTTCTTTCTACCACTTGCAAATATGCTCAAGTGAAATGCTCATGGCAGAAACACCAAGAGCACCCAACGCCATTCTAAAGCTTTTCAGCGCCCCTCTCTATCCTTTTGTTTGTCTATTACTATTTTGACGCTGCTTGTGTTTGGCGGTTATCAATGCGGTTGTGCTCTGCGCTGGTCTTTATCTGTATCAACAAAGTATCTTTGGGAGTGAGGCGCAAGTAACGTCATGTCGTCACATTGTTAATAACGGAACAGTGATTAATAAAGCCTCAAAAAGTGAGGGGAGCGACATATCTCACGATTGCTTTGTAAATGATATGCAATAGCATTGCTACTTGGTGCGATGGGCGTTAGTGTATTTAACGAAGGCAAGTTACTTCACTCCGATTTGCCTTATACATCTGACGAGTATTTGTTTATAGCACTACTCAACACTCCAACGTGTAAAATCGACAAGTCAATTTTGTTACTGCCACCGCTCTCACGGTGGCTTTTTTTTATTACTATCAAGAGAGGTTTAAAAGTGGCTTGGTAGCCCGTTTAAAGCTTTCTATTTTCCTTTCTATCGTTTTACTTCTCGACGCTTTCTCAAAGCCGTTCAAGCCGCCGCGAAGGACTCTAAATGTGATTGGTTCGTAAATTATTTATACGGATTACTTGTGTTGTGTCAATATGCTTTACTGATTTGTGTTTAATGGTAAAGTATTTTTACTTACGGTGATGGAGGTATCCTTTGAGCTTTATACCCGATTATAAGTTGTCAGAGCTGAGCAAAATGGCCGGCTTTAATACCGTTGATGAATTAGCGATGTACGCATGTACTACCCGGCAGAACCTCGATAACTGGAACAAAACCGAATCCAAACAAGGCTTTCTGAGAGTCGTCATCATGGGCGCTAAAGTCATGAAAGCCCAAGATATCAAACGCCAAGCCAATGCGCGAGCAGAGAGGGAACAGCATGTCTAAACCCTTGCTCGATGATGCCCTTTTAAAGCTGATTGATGCCAAGCTACTTCTAAACGGCCACGTTACCAGTAAAGACATTTATCGTCACCTGGGCTTAGGTCGGCAAAAGGTGAGCAGGGTGTTTCAAGACTATTTAGCGGCGAACCCTGGTTCGATGGTGTACGTGCCAGCCAAGAAAAAATACATGGCAACCGACGATTTCAAGCCGTGCTTTCTGGGAGAGGTTAAAGCGGGTGAGTTTGTTGACGCCTTAATCACGGTTTTCGGCACATTCACCGACGATGAATAAAGAGGGCGATGACGACTGAGCCTAAAAGGCGATATGGCATAGGGGCGGTCATATTATCATTGAGCATGGCCAGTTACTTAAGAGCCGTCCCGTTCCTGATGGCGCTCGCAAGCTTATTGACAACGGAATATATGAAACCTTAACGACGAGGAAGAGACATGAAGCGTATCGAAGCAATCATAACGGATGAATGGATGTTTGATGATGGTCAAGAGACCCAAGAATGTATCGCGTCATTTCAAAGCGTGGTGTACGCCTCTTACCAAGACTACATGGCGGATTTGCTCGTGCTTAGCCAAAATGATGATTTTAAGTTCGCTTTACCGCATGAAACGGACAGTCATTTTCCGCGACGCACGGCAGAAGAGCGGCAGGACATCATCATCAAAAAAGTTCATGCACGACGACGCTATCAAGAGCACATTGAAAACGGAGGCTCCGAGGAAGAGACCAGCAGCGCTCTTTCTGATTTTCTCCTCAAAAAAGCCCATCATTAAATTGACGGGCTTTTTTATACTCCGATATACTGGGGGCGCAACGCATCAGACGTTGTAAATCTTGGCTAAGGCAACCATTCATAATCGAGTGGTGCCAGAGCCCAAGATTATGATTGATGGCCTCGCTTGTCTTCAATCCATCAATTCAAAGGTGATCGTCATGATTACTGCCGCAATGATCCCCAAGCACGAACGTTTAACGTTTTATCCATCCACGACAAAGCAATTTCGTTTTTTGAAAAGAACGATCCACCGCTTCTCTGAACTATACCTAAAGGGGTATTACAGGAAGGGGGGAAGGTATTGGCAATTTCTGACACTAAGTAACGGTGGTCGGTTCGCCTATCCGGTTATGGAGGCGCCCGTCATTTTCTACGATCCGAATCACGATACCTGGCATGCGTTTTCTCAAGAAGCGGCAGGCATTTGTATTTGGTTGGTGACATTACGAACCTGTGCAACGGTGGCGCTTGAACGAGACCATTTTGTCGAAATGGACAATTTCAGCCATTATCATTCGCGACTTATGGAATACGCGAACGAGCACGTAGAGTGGGATAATATTGCTCACTTTATCACATCCATTCATTAGCGCTCAGCGCGTTGTACTCACCACAGGAGAAGGCCTGTGGGGGCTTCTCTTGTTTTATTTTAAAGGAGACGCCTGATGCTAGAGCTGGGTACGAGCTTCCAAAAATCAAGCGCTATGCGCTTAGAAGAAGTGCACATCAAAACCATCAACGCCGGTGATACGGTGATCCACAATGAAAATCTAAAGACGGTTGGTCAGAGTGACATCCAATACTGCTCCTTTATGGGGCTGTTACTTTTTGGAGACGCTTACCACTTAGGTCACAAGCCTGTCATCAAGGTGACATTCTTATGTGACTAAGTGACTCCCTTCTGTAGCGGAGCTCCTCCGCAGGCAACGCCAGTTCGACTGGCCGTTGCCAGCCGAATAAGCAAATTGTTATCAATTTACTCATTCAAGGAGTAGCGACATGGCTACAAACCCAATGAAAAACGATTTTTACCAAGACATCACCAATCAAGTTATCGAGGCGCTAGAGCAAGGGGTTAAACCTTGGTCATGCCCTTGGGATGTGACCCACGCATCAGGCATTCCATGTAACTATCAGAGTCAAACCGAATATAAAGGGTTGAATATCATGTTACTTTGGATGAGTGCGCAGCTTAATCGCTTTTCATCCAACAAATGGCTGACGTTCAAGCAGTCGAAAGCGCTTGGCGGCCAGGTTAGAAAGGGTGAAAAAGGGACCGCGATTTTCTTTTTCAAAATCGTGGAGAAGAAAAACCGGCACGAAGATGATAATGACGAGCAAGATACCTACGCGATGTTACGAACCTTTAAGGTTTTTAACGTTGATCAAATTGATGGTATTGAAGACGATGAAGTGGCCATGGCGCGCCCTGAACGTGATGAGATAGCATTGATTGATGAAGCTGAGCGCTTCATTCAGCAGACGGGGGTATCTATTCGTTATGGTGGACAGAAAGCGTTTTATCGTCCATCTACGGATGACGTTGTCATCCCTGATCGTGAAAGGTTCGCTTCGACAGCCGATCTCTATGCCACCATTATGCATGAGTTGACGCATTGGACGGGACATCAATCTCGTTTAGATCGTGACAGCAAAGGGCGGTTTGGTAGCAAGGATTACGCTTTTGAAGAGTTAATCGCTGAACTCGGGGCCGCTTTTACCATGGCGGATTTGGGGATAGTTGGTGACGTTCAACACGAATCTTATATCGCAAACTGGTTGGAGGCGTTGAAAAACGACAAGCGTTATGTTTTTAAAGCCGCCGCTCAAGCCAGTAAAGCGCATCAATACCTCATGTCGCTGAACGAAATGAAGATTTATAAAGCGGCATAGCGAAAGTGCCCGATCATGTTATTGCATGATCGGGCTTTTTTTTGTTCAATCTGGATCGGTTAATCTATGCGTTTGGATGCATTTAAATGGAGGCGCAATGAAAAAAATAGAAGCGATTAAAACTGGGCTGTTTTTTTACGATGACGGGGAGTCAAACCGGTCTCTAAGAGAGAACTTTGAAAGCCAAGTTTACTGCTCATTCGATGACATGATGTTCGACCTCTATTTGTTGAGCAAAAATGAGGACTTCAAGTTTGCCTTGGCACATGAAACCGAAAGCCATTTCCCTCGACGCACACCCGAAGAGCGTCAAGCACTGCTCGTGAAAAAGGTTCATGCCCAGCGTCGCTATCAAGACCACCTAGAAAAAGGAGGGACAGAGCTTCAATTGAGTGGCATGTTAGCCGATTTTGATAAGAAAAAAGCCCGTCATTGATTGACGAGCTTTTTCACACTTCGTTATACTAGCAGCACAACGCATCAGACGTTGTAAATCTTGGCCAGTGCTACCATTCATAATCGAGTGGTGCCAGAGCCCAAGATTATGATTGATAGCCTCGCTTGTTGTCAATCCATCAATTCAAAGGTGATCGTCATGATTACTGCATCAATTGTTCCCACTCTGGAACGCCCTAATTTTTATCCATCAATGACCTCAAACTACCTCACGGTTGAGCAAGCTGTGTATCATTTTTCTGATCAGTTTTTACCGGATTATTCTGGTGGTTACTGGGAGTTTGTGACGTTAAGCAATGGCGGGAAGTTTGCTTATCCAGAAATGGGGGAGCCTGTCGCTGTCAATAATGATTACAACTGTGCGTCGGCATCGCTTTCTAAGGAAGCTGCCGGTATTTGTATCTGGATAATCATGCTGGGCAACTGCGCCATGTCTGCTTATCAAAAGGGCAACAAAGCGGAGCTGGATAACCTCAGTGAGCATCAAGTTTTGCTCATGGATTACGCCAGAGAACACGCTGAGTGGGAGAACATTGCTCGCGTGATTAACTAATGGTTTAAGCCATTGAAGCGTTAAGCGCTTTTTACCACAGGAGAAGTCCTGTGGGGCTTCTCTTTTTTACTTTATTGGAGAAGTCTAATGTTAAAACTTGATGCTATTGTGAACACCCAACAAATCTTTGAAAGCACCCCATCCAAGGCGGCGACGCACTATCATTTAGCGCGTCATAGCTACTTGTCACTGACAGAAGAGGGGCGCTTGTACATTTGGTGCAGCGTCAATGAAGCCTGGATTGAAACACAAAGTCCGCTTCATGAAGAGGGGCTGGTCCTGAATCTTCACGCTCTTGCCAGTGCCGGTGTCAGCTTTGCAGGTTTACACCCATGCGCTCGATGCCACAGCGCCACACACAATCATATTATGGTTGGTCGTGATGGCTGCGTGGTGTTGAACTGCCTAAGTTGTGGTTCGGTTATCAACGTATGGCGTGATATTTGGGAGGGCGTCCAGAAAGGGGCTCAACCATACACTCACGTTGAATCACGTCTGTCGTGACGTGTTGTTACACAGTAATACTTTACAGATAGCGGGTACTCCGCGGCGTTGCTAGTTCGGCTGGCAACGCCAGAAGAATAAGCAACTTACAATGACGATTCTTTTTAGAGGTACACACTATGTTTCACCAAAATCAATCAAAGTTAGCGCTCATCGATGAAGCAATGAAGATCGAAGCGAATACTCTGGTTTCTGTGTTTTTTTCATTTCAACGTTTGGAAAACTACGTGCTATGGGATCAACACATCGCGAGACGGATCATCGAGAAGATGTATGCGAGAACGTTAGAAGCTGAAACGCGCTTCCCTGCGGTTGTTGCCCCTTATGAGGACAATGAGCAATCAGAAGAAGCGATGCATCTTGAGTGGGTTTGTGCTCAAGTGCCAGAGTTAGCATTAGACTTGGAATTAGAAATAACGGAGCTTGAGAAGGCGAACTATCGTGCAGATCACCCTGTTATTTCGGCGTTCTACGATGCATTGGTGTGTTGGTTTAACATTCCAGTGCATCACTTCTAATGCTCTTTAACGAGGGCGCGCTGATGAATTCATTATTGGACGGCGATGAACACCGGCTTGATGCAGAAGTTCATGTTTCGGTTGGGTATAAAGGGGCTTGCCGAGTTACGCTTGAAGGGAGTTGGGGTAAGGAGTACGTTGCAGTGCTTCCTTGCTTTGATGAGGCGAAGAGAGTAGCGAATTTAGCGTTAAATCCCATCGTCGGCGGGTTTCAGTCTGCCACGCTCACTGAAACCACTGATGCGATAACACATGAATGTGCTGAAGAATGGTTGTAAAACCGCCAAACACAAACACCCTGATGACACCAAATAGCCCGATAACATGATGATGTTATCGGGTTTTTTCATTCATGGACGTCAGCTAAGTGCCTTTCGAGTGCAGAGACCAATCGGCAGTGTTCATCCGCCGTGAAGGGCTCAGCACTGTCTAAGATGGTGGCTCTTAATATTCGCTTGGTGGTTTCCTGTGACGTGTGGAGATACTGCTGGGTGACGAACATGAGTTTGGAAAACGAGGGGTGATTGAGAACGAGTGGTTTACGACCGTGAACTCGCAACTCAAATCGTTCGAGGACATAGTCATCTTCATCATCTTCTAAGCACACCCAAGGATCGTGATTGTCTCGCATTTGGATAACGCTCTATCGTACTGAATGGGGAGGTGGTGTATTTATCTTAGCACCTTCCATGGCGCGAAGATAAATCAGCACTTTGAAGGAAGGTTAACATCATCACGCGCTGTGATGTTTGTTCAGTGTTAGAGTTCGCCTCGATCACGGTCAGGTTTGCCGTTTTGGTCAAAATAGCGCACCTTACATTTCGGAAAGCCACTGCATCCCCACCAAAATGATCCTTCTTTCTTGGCTGGTCTTCGCACAAGCGGATTGCCACACTGTTTGCAGAACTCTTCTGTGCTTGGCACAACACTCTGGCGTGGCTTGGGGTTGAAGTTTGGCTTACCGTTGTCGTCAGGGAACGTCGTCTTACAATCAGGGTAGCGATTGCAGGCATGAAATGGGCCATGTTTGCCAGGGCGTTTAATGAGCGTGCCTTGCTGGCAGGTTGGGCAAGTCACGCCGCTGCGCTTCACGAAAGGCACACCGTGTGTTTTGACGTGCTCGACTTGGAGATGGATATACTTGTTTACATCACTTAAGAACGATTCAATATTGAGCTGCTGCTTCGAAATCTTATCTAAGCTGCCCTCCCAAATCGCGGAAATGTCTGGCCGTACAATCTCATCAGGGAGGAGGGCGCAGAACTCTTGTCCAGCTTCCGTCGTTTTGTAGACCGGGTTTTTGTAGCCTTTCTCTTTACCTAAGCGAACAAGGTGTGTCAGCTTACCCACCTTTTCAATATGGCCGCTTCGCGTGGCTTCTGTCCCGATGGACCCGTTTTCCCCGACCGTGTCTTTGTCTTTCGCCTCCAGTGTTTTGCGCAGTTCCGGATCTTTAATGAACTTGGCCGCTTGGGTCATGGCTTTGAGTAAGCTGGCGTCATCAAAGTATTTTGGGGGTTTGGTTTCACGCTGCTCCATATCCACTTGTGTACACGAGCCTTGCGTACCTTTGACCATCGAGGTGAGGTCTAGGGCGTTTTGATTCGGTTCGTCTTGATGTTCACCTTTAAACAGCACTTCCCACCCTTGTTTGCTGAGTGTGGTTTGGGTGGCACGGTAGCAGCGGCCGGTGCAATCCACATCAAGCGCCACTTTGTCGCGTACGGAGCCAGGGTAGAACAACGCAATAAAGCGTTTGGCCACCAATTCATACAGGTTGCGCTCACGGTCGTTAAGCTCGATACCAGCGCCGCTTTTCTCGGTAGGTACAATCGCGTGGTGCGCTTCTATTTTATTGGCATTAAAGGCTTTGTGACTGGAGGTCGTCGCGGCGTGTTCAATGGCGGTATCAAGATGTGACAGTGTCCCTGTTATGGCCGCAAAGATACCGGAGTGGTTCTCCAGATGCGCATCGGAAAGGTACTGGTTATCACTGCGCGGATAGGTCAGCAGTTTGTGCTTCTCATACAGCCCTTGCAAAGTATCTAGCACGTCTTTCGGTTTATAGCCCCATCGCTTTGACGCTTCAATTTGCAGCTTTGACAGGTTGAATGGCATTGGTGGTTGGCGGTGTTCCGTCTTTTGTTCAATGCTGGAGATATGAGCACTTGCTCCGGTATCCGCTTCTTTGGTTGCCGCGACTTCCAGTGACGAAATCATACGACCTTTGTCATCGAGCTCGAATGCTTCATCAGGAATGAGCTTGCCTTTGATGATGTTGCCACCCATATCAAAGTGACCAAATAACTCGTAGTAAAAGCTTTTCTGGTGATTTTGGTTTGCTAGGGTGCGCTCGTTAATCATGCCTATCATAGCCGTAATGACTCGGCCAATATTGAGCACTTCATCAAAACCTTTCTCTCTCGCTTTAAGGGTATAGGCACGAGTCAGGTTATAACCGAAAGTTTGGTCGGCGATAGCGCGAGCTAACGCTTTTTGGGTCAGTGGTTGGAAGTGTTCATTCGGCTGTAAGTTTGCCAGCGCAGCTTTCACCGGCTTATCGTTCAAATCGGCAATCAAGACACGTTGCACCGGCTTGGTGTTGTTTGCATAGGTCAGCACCTCATCGACCAACAAACAGCCTTCCGGGTCGGGGTCGCCAGCGTGAACAATGCTGTCTGCTTTGTCTATCCAGTTCAGCACGATTTTGAGCTGCTTCGCTGCGCCTTGGCGCGGCTTCATTCTTGGCGGGTAGTGTGTGCTCAAAGGTAGGTATGACAAGGCCCATTTTTTATGTTCAATGTTGTAATCTTCTGGGTCGCACAGGGCAAGTAAGTGACCAACGCACCACGTCACCACCTCTTGACCATGTTGATAGTATCCGTCTTTTTTCTCGGTGTTGACGTCACCGCCGAGACCTTTAAAGATGGCTGCCGCCAACGACGGCTTTTCTGCAATAAATACGCGCATGATGTTTTCTCCAGATGTCAGTGTCCCTCGATGCGACGCATCGATAGGGAGGCGTGAATGATGAAATTATTGAAGGGTGAGGGTTTTGAGTTCGTCGAGCGTGAAGATACGCACGAGCTTTGGACGGTAATGTTCAAACGGGTGTTTGGATTCGCTGAAAGGAATGTATTCAATGCGGTCAAAGCGCTTGATTAATAGCTGGCGAATGTCGTTATTGAGCACCACATAAAACACCGCGCTCCAGTATTTTTTCTTTTGCGCGAGAATGTGGCTTTTAAGGATTGAGCGATAACGAGAGACCGTTTTTAGAGTGCGCTCTGTTTCAATGGCGATGGTAAATCCGTTAGGTGCTGTGATGGTGGCATCTGGGCGATGTTCGACATCATATTCTTTTCGAAAGGAATATTGATCGGCGTTACGCCAGTTCGTCCAGCCATTTTGCTGCAAATAAATCTGTGCTTTTTGATTCATGAGCTTGTGCTCCAGCGTACCGAATTTTACGCGGTAAGGATCGAACGCACGAAAATCTTCGTTGATGTTCTGAATGTTTTGTATCAGTCCTAAATCGGTGATCCCCCAGATTGAAATTTTACCGGTTTGAAATTCAAACTCATGTTTGTGGATATAGCCAAGGCCTACCAGTTTATTGAGCAACCGATATAAGGGATTTTTGTCCTTGTACTCCAGTAGCAGCATTAAAATTTCGAAGTTTGTGTATGACTCTTCTTTAAGGAATTGGATCACAGTCGCCATTTTTTCGTAATGTCTTTGGTAGCGGTCAGCCTTTGAGGTGATCAATTGGCTCATATTGAAGCCTCCGCTTCTTTGCGAACTTTATGAAAAGAAAGACAGGTAACATTCACTTGGTTGAGGTTTCGAGTGATCTGTTTCGCCATTTTATTGCGTCGTCGATCGTATTCTGTTTCGGTGAGCTCGCCGTTCAATCTTGCCTTGTAAAGCGTGTCGAAATAACGGTCTGCGGCCATAAATACTTTCATGAGCATGACACTGCCAGGTGTGTATAACCGTTGTTCTGTTTCTGCCTCTTGGAACGCTTGAGTGGAGTGTGTGTTGATGTCGAGTTCGCCGATGTTATTAATGAAGTTTCGGTGGCGTTGATTGATGTCGTCACGTAGTGATCGTATTTTTTCTAACAAACTTTCGGCAGTGACCTTCGCCAGTTGTGTTGTCACGTTTTGAGCGGGTCGTGATGCGAAGGCTTCCACAGAAAAAAGACTTTGATAAACAAAAAGCCCGTCAATAGGTTTATCTAATGGACGGGCTCGATTGGTGTAGGTTTTATGATCCCAGAGAGACAGCAGTCGTTTAGTGCGTAGTTCCATTGGATAATGCCTCCTGTTTAGGTTGAGGTTTCTTTTTTGGCGTCCAGTTGTCGTCCATTGGGTGGACAACAACCGGTATCCCCATCAGTTCAATATCTTCTAATGCATACTCTTGGCTGTTACCCAAAATGGTTGTAGGCACCGTGACACGTTTTTCTTCTTGTTGTGAACCGAGAAATATTTTTCGTTTGATGTAGCGAAACCATGAGTGCCATTGTCTGGTGTTGACTATCATTTTTTGAGTCCTTCGATTTGTTGTTCTAACGTTTTAACTGCTGCCTCTATTTCCTTTTGTGATTGAATTGCCTCTGCCGGGTTCTTGTTAGGGGGCAGAGGAGTGACCGCATCCAGATCAAATTCTTCATTAGTGTCGAGAGTTTCTGTTTCTGAGAGCGACGCTGTTTCAACTTCAATGTTGTTCTCTTCTCCGATATCTTGGCGCTTTTTAGAAGCTGGCGCTTCATTGTGTTCTTCGACTTTTTCATCGTCACTGGCGGTATGAGCTTGCGTTTCATCAAACGTGACGAGGGTTTGTTTTTGTACTTTGATCGGAGCAATCAAGGATGGCTTGGGAACGTCATTCATTGTGAAGATATAGCTCACAAAGTTGGGCAGGTTGAGCAACATGTTGGTATCGACATATTGTCTCTCGGCCATTCTGATGTTGCGTTTATCATCGACCACTTCATTGAGCGTTTTGCTGGATTCGACATAGCGAGTCTCGTCATCCACTAAGATGGTGCCGGACATTTTAGACACCCATTCGGCGGTGTCGGGATCTTGTAAGCGATACACCAATTTGAACTTGGTGTTCTCGACCACTGCACCTACCACGGCATCACCGTTAAGATCGGCCGGACAGTCTTTTAAATCGGCAATCGATTGGTGGGCAAGAAGCATGTGCACGCCTTTGTCGCGTGCGGCGCCCAAACCTTCCATCGCTGGTTTTGAAATGTGGTATTTCAATTCATCCAAGAAGATAGCAATGGGACGCGGCTTACCCGCCACACGGTCGCGCATTTCAGCAAGCTGAAATAAACGGATTAAGATCATCTTCTGCGTGATCAATATCTTCGAATTACGCATTGAGCCAATGACGTAACAACAGCCGCCATGGTCGAACACATCTTGCAGTCGCATGCCACCAACCGCATTAATGGACTCGACTAACGAGAGTTCTTCGAGTTTGCCGTAGAACGCTTTGATGGTGTCTTCAAGACCTTGAACATAGAGTGAACTGAACAGTCCTTTGAATGACTGACGCTCTTCTTCCGTTGCCTTCATTGGGGCTTCTCTGGCCGCTTTTCTGTCGTCGATACGATAGAAATCAGCCATGTCGCCTTTCTCGGCAAGGCTGAATCCAGCCACCATTATCTCTTCGATTTGTTCCGGCGTTGCATCCGCTAAGAGATCGAGTTGAGGCACTTTTTTATTCAGGTCAATCAGGTAGAAAGGTTTGCCCGCTTTTTCACAGGCGTACTTCATCAAGTGCGGTGCCCATTCATCATTTTTAGGATCCATCACAAACACGCCTTCATCAGCAAGGATAAGTTGATACAAGATCAATCCTGAGGCGACCCCTTTACCGGCACCCGTGGTGCCGATGATGTCCGCGTGCTGTTTTTGGAAGTCAGCCAGTGGGATGTATTGCGGTTTATGTACGCGATCCAATCCGACAAACACGCCTTTATTGAGATCAATGTAGTCTTCGGGATCGTACGCCAGCGTTTCTGGTAAAAAGTGCTTTACTGTGCGCACGTCGGTGCGTTCATCACGCGCCATTTGCGTGCGTTTGGTGAACTTAGATTTAAGCTGGTTCAGATGTGGTGTCGCGACTCGGCGAATGGCAATGTGGGTGCCCGCACCAACAAAGAACAGCGGAATATAGAAGTACGAGATAAACGGATACACCAATTCTGAAACGGGTACGTAGCTGGCGGTTTGCACTACAGCAATCAGTGTTGGGATGGTGACGTTGGCGAGTGTCCCAAGCAAAAAAAGTAAGATCGCAACGAAGATAAACAGGCGTCGCAATAGGGATCCTTTTTCGTTTTTTTCCGGTTTATCAAAGTAGATCGTTGGGGAGATCAAACCGGAGAGAAAACTGAGTACGCTGGCATAGTAAAACGTCAGCAAATACAGTTGAGAGAGTGCCAGTAAAGACAGATCTAAAATGGGATTGATGATCATATCAAACATGATCTTGATGCTCCTTAGTTGAATATCATCGGCTACAGTTATCGGCTACTCATATCGGCTACAGGGTGTAGCCGATATGAGTAGCCGATGGATGCCCAAGCCTTTACGCTGAACGCTCCAAGGTATGGGGTTATCCCGAAGGGGATAATCATCTCAAAAGCTGCGCTTTTTCAATGAATTAGAAGACTCATGCTCGGGGCTGGACGCCCCTGCGCTGACCCTTCTAATTAAAGGCCGAAAACCGCCTCGCTACGCGAGACCAAGCCCCTCTGAAAGTGGAAAATGTCGCCTTTTGGCCGTTCGTTCCTCACTTGCTCAAAATTCTCGTTTTCCGCTACCCAGACGAGCTTGGTCTCGCCTACTCAACGGTTTTCGGGGGCAAGCCCCCAAAACAAAATCGACCTCTGGGGAGGTCTCGCTTTAATCGCTGGACGCTGAGCGTTTTGTTTCGGCTCCCCCGCCTGAGCCTGCGGTCGGGGACTCCCTTGTCTCAGGTTCTCCGCTGAACGCTGCGACCCTAATTTTCATTATCAATCAAGCCCCGCAGAGGGGGCGCTCGGGCGATTGAATGAAATTAGGGCTAGCAATCTAGGCGCACTCAAAGCAGAGCTTTTCGTTTGCTGAGATTGAAAAAAAGCCCGCGCTGTTTCGCTCAATTTGTCTTGCCAAAGTGGGGCGTGGAACGCCGGAATCCACACTTTGGCGGCGACGCATTTCGCGTTTTTGCTTGCGGACTTTTTTAAGCGCTCACTCCTCGTGCATCGAATTTTCCTTTCTCTTTAACAATCCTTTGGGATTGAAATTTGAAAGGGAAATTGACACGAGACGTTCACGAAAGGACAACACGTCCCATCCTCAAGGATGGTCATGTTGCGTGTTCGTCATTACCGCTATTTAACAATCCTAGGGGATTGAAATGGCGCAATGAGTGGTGCGCGTGAAGCGCGCATTGAGAGAGGGGAAGAGACGGTGTTAAGGTGAAAAAACGAAGTTAGGATTGCGCGATAAAGTCCGAAAGTTCGAAGCCTTCATCGAGTAAACTTTGCAATTCAGTTGGCACCTCACCCACGCCATCCCACGTTTTGTTGTCATCATAAACGTAGGTGTTTGATGGCGTGTTGGTGCTGCTTTTGCTTGCCTTACGAGGTTTCTTTTTCGGCTTCATTAGATCACACAACTTGTCAAAGTCGAGTCCCTTATTAATGATTTGCTCGCGCATCGCTTCGAGCTCTTGGCGCTCTTGCTGCTCTCGCTCGGCTTGTATTTGAGCTTCCAGTTCTTTCTCTTGTTTGAACTCAGTAATGACAGTTAAGACGCGTTCAAGCTGCTCAACACTGGCGTGTTTGAGCACCGTTTTCGCTTGCCTTGGGGTGCTGAGTTTTTTGATGATGTCTTGCATAGTCGATACTCTTTTTATGGATTAAGAGGTTGAGGGTTTGGGGCGGTTTCACGCAATTTAATAGCTTGCTCCATCGTCGCTTTATCTTGCTTTAAAAAGGATTCGGCTTGCTTTCCATATTCCTTGTCAAATGGTGGGTAATAGAGTTCATGCCAAGTGCCACAACGCAACTCTCGGTCGCTATACATGTCAATTTTTCTGCATGGTGGACGTTTTCCTTTGTATTCTTTTGCGCCAAATTGAGTGAGGAAATTCATGATCGTTTGGTGATCTAAACAGATGGCATCATCGAATAAAGCTTCCGCTTTGAACTGTAGATACACGGCCAAGTCAGTGGCGTTGACCCATTGTTTTGGAAACGTAAAGTATCGACTCTGATCACCAATATCATAATGATGATGAAGTTTATAAAGGCATTCGTTCAACGGTGGCTCTGGACGATAACAATCCTCAAAGGATTGTTCCGTTTGCAACCAGTGATCTTCAAAGGATTTTTTACCCTCATCTTTTAAAAGACGAAGTGCCAAAGCGGCAATGAACGCGTGAGAGTATTTTGGGGCGCAAAATCCGTTAGTGTTGAGCGCGCTGAAGGTATACTCACTGACGTCTTCATCCATTTGTAAAGCAAGCCCTAGCTGTTCAATTAGCGTTGCTCTTTCAAGGTTTACCTCACCAGTAGTGATGCTTTGATCAAATGTAAGGTTGACGACATGCTGAATGAGGGCGCCAGTGATGGTTGATAAATTGAGTGTTCGGTTATTTTTCATCTGATCCACTGCTCCATTTTGTCGCTTTCCTTCGCTTGTAAGAAAGGTGGTTTTGGACGAGAGCGATATTGCTGCATGGTTCGGGGGGCTGACCTTTTGTTTTCGAGAAGATGCTCAAGAAAATCATCGTGCAGTGAGGCATGACTTTTTGACCAGTGCGGCGCTATCTGTGTGAAGAAGTGTGTTTGGTGCTCTATCTCAAACAGCAACTCTCTGTACTCATCGAGGTGTTTTTCTAGAGGTATCTGATAATCAAGGTGTGAACTTGAGATCAAATCTGGGGCGATGATTTTTAGCTTTTGAAATAGCTTTAGCATGGTGGTTTGAAAATACTGAATACTCATAACTATTCACCTTTTATGGTCCTGTTTGGGGTTATGTTTGAGTTTGGCCGCTCACGCACTTACCCATCTCTCCACAATCGGCTGGAAATAAACCCTGGAGGTTTCCAGTCTTCCTCATGATGGATAGTTGGATAAGTGAGACGGTGGATGGAAAATGTTTCGTGAGGTGCTAATCTGAGTGCGGAAGTTATCGCGCTGTGCATTTCGTTGATCGTGTTTTAACTCTCGCGGGGCGCGATGATTTCCACCGCGATATCGAGCGCTGGAAATATCAACGCATTGATACTACTGTTATTAGTGACGGTGTGGCTTGTTTCTTTCTCGCAACTCAGGGCAGGTTTCATCGTCTCTTTTATTTTGTTTGTTCATCCTTCCACAAGTTAATCTTACCGTTGGTTTCGTCTCCTTTTAGCGGGTGAGCGAGAAGCCGCTCATTCACTTCATTACGGTGACGTCCAGTTTTGATATGAGCGTCTAAACCGTGAATGATGAGGCTGGCTAAGTGCCACGCTTCCACCATGTCGTAAACCTCAGGCTCGTTTAGATCTTCTAAATTTTGTTCGTGACAGGCCGTGATGGTGATAGGCATACATTGTGACTTGTCGTCACTGAACAAGTCACAAGACAACATTTCATATCCATCATGGCGATAGCCCCATAAGCGACACTGTATTGGTTTCTTCTGGAGCGTTTCTTTTGCTTCTGCTACCACTTTGCCTGCAAAGGCATGAAGTTCATCGTTGGTTTCAGTAAATCCCGATGGTCCTAGAGCGCTGATGAGAGTCATTTGATATTGCTGTTCTTCGAATGCTTGAAGTTCTTGCTCTTCCTCATCAGTCAATTGAACGTTTGAGTTCATCGTGCTGTTTCCTTTATTGGTTACGTCACTCATTCGCCACACCCCGCTGGGCAGCAACCGAGCTCAATGCCGTGAGAACAATAGCGAGTGTCTTCATCCCATTCTGGCGTGGAATTTTGTACAACATTGGGTTGGTCACGCTCGTAGCCATGCGCCTCTGCGAGCGCTATCACGGTTTCTTTTTCGTCGTCAGGTAGACGTTCTAGAAGTGCGTTTACAGAGGATTGAAAGCGTCTGCTATAGAGCTCAAAGCTGAGTCCACAGCCTCGATGAGCTTGCTTGGCTAGCTGTTCGATGAGTGATGGGTGATCGGGTTTTTCAATGGTCATTTTTACTATCCTATTGTGCACGGCGGGCTTCTTTGAGCATCCGCAGATGGTCAACGTAGTAGCGCCAATTCTTCTTCGTTAATGGCTCTTCTGGCGTGAATCGTTTGTCTTCACTGGTGAAGGCAAACAACCCTTTTCGATTCATCAGTGTGGTGATGGCATCGATACCATCCCAACGTAAATAAGCGGTGCGGGTTTGGTAATGTCTGTTGTCAATGTCAAAGCACGCAGGCGCCTTGACCAGAGCGGCAAAGGCCACATCTTGGGTTTCTATTGGGTGGGCTAATGTGCTGCATTGGCGTTTGATGATGCTGTCTGAAACCACAATGGCCTCGATACTCAAATCGATGATGCGCTTGCCATCAATGTGGATAAGCCATTGGTCAATGGCTTCACTGATGTCCGCTTTGACTTCTTCTGCGGTGTAGTTCGCGTGGGTTTGAGGTTTATAGGCGCCATACATGAGGTGATAGGTGAGGTGTGATTCATCAAACTTCGATTGGTCTGTCACTCCTTCCCTGATAGCGATGATTTCCTTGCAATCGGCAAGAAAGGTTTGGTCGTTGGAGGTGGGAAGTAAAACGTATTGCATGGGGGAGCTCTTTTTGATTGAGATATTAATTAAGAGAAGGTAGGGTGTTATGAAAGAGGTGGCACCAACACTCCAAGCGTGAAATTCATTCACGGTTTGGTGTCATTTCTTTTACTCGGCGCTGCGTGTGACGCGTTGATGGGTGTTTTCTCACGCATGTCTGCCTCTTTTCTCACCCGTTGCCAATAAGCGGCAAACTCAGATGAAGCTTGTTTTAATGTGGTTTGGCTTGGCACATTGAGCCGTCTCATTAGCTCGATATCGCATTCTAAAATGGGTAATTCATTGTCCATTTCGTTCACTCTTTGATGTTATTAGGGAAAGAGAAAGGTGAAAGTTTTGGGGATTGAGTACCGTTTCTAAGGCTTAAAAATGGCATGACGGACGTCCATTTTGTATCAAAGTTATTTTGGTCTGACGTTTGTTAGGATTTAGTTAGATACCCCTTAGGACACTTCTTGTCCTGCATCACTTGAGTTACCATGGTATGAGGCAGTTCAATAAGCCTTGGCTCGCGATGGAACGCAGAGTACAAAAAACAGCAAAAGTGAAAATCTTCCGTTATGTCCATATCTCATATGGGCATTTTTTTGTCTGCGAAAAATTTTTCCTATACTGATAATGAAAGAAATGACGAGACAAATGTATCCTGCATGTGTACAAACCTCAGTTTCGTCATTTCTTTCATTCCTCGCTAAATTCGTGCGCGAACGTTGTCTTGTTATTTAGTCATAAAGTCCTTGAGTTGAGATGCTGGATGGCGCTGCGCGTACACGTTGGGTGACGCTGCTGCTGATGTACTTTTTGACGTATCCATTTCTAAAGCCGCGGTTAGGACTGCCGGTGTTGTAATAGGAGAGAGCGATTTGCAGCGCAGCACCCGGCTCTGGATTTATTTTCAGTGCGCGTTGGTAGCTTTTATGAAGAATTTTCGAGCCAACCTGGATGTTTTTGCAGGGGGTAAGCATCTCTTCAATCGTGACGCCGTAAGCCTTGAGGTTGCTTGTGTTGATTTGCATCAGGCCCAAATCAACCGAGTGGCCAAGAGAGAGGTAGTAGTTCGCCAAGTTGATGGCTTCCTCTTTTGTTCTCGGCTGTTTAAATTTGGGTGGGCTATGGCCTGGAAGCTTATTGACGTTGATTGCGAAGGGTTTGAAACTCGATTCGTTTTTTATGACTTGTTCGATGGTGGTCGGGTGGACTTGATAAATGCAGTCGGTGTATGGGGTGATGTCTATCATAGGAAGCTAACCTCCTTTAAAAGTCAGTATGGGTGTTGCCCGTCCGAGAATGGCCTCAGTGCTAACGGCGCCAAAGTAGCGGCCATCGAAGCTGTCAAAAGGGGCAAAATCTGAAAGCAGCAAGACTTCGCCTTTATTCAGAGTGAGGTCTTGAGGCTTAGGTAATGTTCGATGAAGGCTATCTGCAGCATGGATTGGGTATTGCGCGAGTGCTTCACCGTTTATGCTGATAACACTATCGAAGGTAATGGTGTCGCCTTGAGTGGCTATGATTTTCTTGATGAGCGGTGTGCTGCCACTTGAGCAGGTGCCGTGCTTTACATAGCCTCGCTCTAAAGCAAGGGTTATCGCGTTGCCACTAGGGGGGCAGAAAGATATCAGGTCGCCTTTCTTGATTTGGTCTGTTGCTGTTATGCGATATAAACCGATGGGATAAGAATATGAGAGGTTGATGCGTAACCCATAGGCATAAACTAGGGCCAGCAAAAAAGCGCCCAGGATGATTAAAGGGATTTTCATTGGTATTTGGCTCGGCTAGCTTTGGGATAACGAGTAAGACGGATCTTTTAGGAGTCTAAGCCGGAACTCTCTTTACAAATTATTCGCCTTGTTCTCTATTTGCTTTGGATTGAGCTTCCATTTTTTTAAAGCATCATAGTAATTGCGCACAGTAAAGCGGTGGATGCCTAATATTTTAGCGGCTTGTTGTTGACTACCGCGGGTATGAATCAACGTCGCTTCGACAATTGCCGATTGAATTAGTGGGTAAAGCCAACTCAAATCAGGGTCACTTTCGCTATCGATGAGCAGTTGTTTGATATGGGCGACAATGAATTGTTGGTCTATTGGAGGAAGGAGAGAGGCTGGTTCTTGGTTGTTGTTCATCATTTATCCCAATGTATGCCCTGTTTCAGTAAATAAGTTGGTAAACCATCAGGGGGGGGGGCAATGCAGCCCAACGGCAAGCCTACCTGTTGGGTAAACGTTTACGAACTGACTTCAAAAATAAAGGTCAGCGAAGGCTGACCTTTTGTTAGAAATGCGAGGTTAACGCTTTCGGCGTAGCGAGGCAATACTCAGTAAGAGTAGGCTCCAAAATCCCAAAGAGCCGCCACTGTCACCGCTGCCAGAATTTCCGCCACCGGCATTGTCTTCTGGCTTGTTGATGTGAACCGATTCAGAGTCGGACAAGAACAGTTTCCCTTCATCACCATTGCTTTCAATGACGTACGTGCATTGCTCAAAGGGGGAAATTGTCCCTTTCGTTATACAGGTGCTCTCGTTAGTAAGGAGTGTGATATCGCCCTCTGTATAAGCAGAATCGATGACACCACCTTGATGCAGGGATTGTACGGTGATGGTCGTTCTTCCATTCGCATCAGCTAAGGTTGGGTAATGCCATCCATCAATGTTGCTCGTTAAGAAATCTTGTACAGCTTGGATGTCAGTGCCGTAGGTTTCTCTAGTATCAGTAGTGAAGTTCAAAGTACTCCCTTTGTGTACCGCTATTATTTCGTTGGTCTCATTTACCCAAGCTGCCCCCGAATCCCCACCGGTAGTGTGCTTGTCTTCGTCAACCACGTCGGCGTAGAGAGCGAAATGATCGGCCCAGTGGTAATGACTGAACGTCAGCGCAACGGAGTTGAGGGTATCAATGGTACCTCCAAATCCCGCAATGATGACCGGTTCGCCTTCTTCTCGATTTTCAATGTTTAAGAATTGGATGTTTGAGTATTCGATTGGTTGAGCTACGGTCACAATGCCAATATCTTCACCAGAGAAGCTGCCATCTTCAATAAAACTGGGATGGTTTATAAATCTAGTAATAGGTATGCTCTCACCTAAAGCTGTCGTAAGAGTATCGAGACCCTCTTCATCTAAACAATGAGCTGCTGTCACAGCATAATGACCTGCTACGATGGTTGCGGTGCAATACTTACTCGTGTCTGTGGAATTCTCTAATTGCACTGTATTATTTTGTTGTGCCCAGTTTATTGGTGTACCGTTTTCAACCGCAAATGCTTGGCTGGATAAAAGAGCAAAAGAGATGAATGTAAAAGTTTTGTTGAGCATAATTTATCCTAAATCGGGTTCCTTGCTTAGCCGAATTGTATCAAATTTAACCATATGAAACGATATTAACATCTTGTTTTGTCTATGATCATTTGTTCTATAAAACGCATTTTTATGATCGATCGGCATACTTGATTCTTAAAAAGAAGCGCCGTTAAATGACGGCGCTTTTGAAGGCTTATTAACGGCTACTTGCACTCGTAGTATTTGGTGCGGATATCACAATCAAAGTCGCCATTTCCAACGTGTGTACAATCTTCGTAATCTTGGCTGCCATAAGAGCCTTTAGGAGAGCATTGTTGCCCTGTCGGGTCGCCCTTGAACATCATTGAAGATTCGATGTAGTAAGGGTTTCCTGTGAATGCTGCCCAGGTTCCAAACTCCCCTTGATTTTCAATCGGCTCCTCTGCTTCTGTTAGCCCCTCATTATCAGGGGGATTGTGTACCGCTGCGTTCGCGGACTCATAAGGTTTGTTGGATTCCAGTGCGTCGTCGTAGGTGACTTTTGCGTGCACGGCGGTGCTCAAGCACAGCGCGGGGATGAGTAAATAGTGCGTTTTCATATATGCTCCTTGGTTACTTACATTGGGTAAAGGCGGTAATTTCGCCGGCGTTACTTGTTCCTGAATCCCCTGAATTCAAGTCTTTCACCCGAACTTCTAATCCGACTTGCCAATAGCTATCGGTGGTAGTCATTAGGTAGGGCTTTTGACTTCCGGTCAGTTCTAAATCGGATTCAATGTATATGTTGGCAATGCTGAGCATGATGTCGGGAGCCATACCGTCAGGGCACGACGGTTTGTCTACTCGGTCTCCGTGCTTTACCGTGATTACATTGACTAGCCCTTTACTGATGATTTTTTGAGTACCATCTGAATTTAAGAGGGTTAAATCCTTAGCGTTGGTGATCGCATAATCCCCGCCTACATCCCAGTCGTCAGTAAGTTGAACGCTACCATCACGTTGCAAGAACTCATCGTAAAGCTGTGAAAGGAGCGGGTCATAAACCATGACAGTAATATCGCCGTTACTGAGAGCCTTGGCATAAGGCACCTTGAGCAGTTCGGTGGCCCATTTTGCTCGATAGATAGGTTGTATGGCGGTACTAGACAGTGGGAACGTTAACTTGGCATAAGCGATGTCTCTTAAATCCGAGCCGATGGTGACGGTTTTTCTGCCCGCCTCATAACCAATACGTAGCGAAGACCAAGGCAAGTAGTCCGGTCTGACGCAGCGTCTTGCGGCTTCATCGGCCGCAGTGCAGTTGCTCCAAAACTGTTCGTCTGGGGTCACCAGATCGTTGAGGTTGGTTGGAAACTGGTCAATCACGGCGACGGGGGGCTTAATGGTCTTTTGTTGGTATTGGTACTTCTGCAGCGCTTCGACGACATGCTCAATCCGGTTGCGGTAGTCTTGAGCCGCGTTTTTTTCTTTGTTGATGAGTGCCCACTTTGCGACGCCGGCATACACAAGGCCAAGCAACGCGATAGCAAATAACACATCAAGAAGACCAAGACCTCGTTGGTGTTTCATCATAAAAAGTCCTGTTGCATACAGCCGTTTTCACCATTGAAATACTGAAGTTGCAGCTGGGATTGAATGGTGGCCATCGACCGATAAAGTGTCAGGCGACGGCCTGTGATAAATACGTCTTGTGCGACCCGCATAGCGGGCTTTTTCAGTGAGTAACCCGTCATCCCTTGTGGGAGGCTGACGGTGACTTTGATGCCGACACTGAATGTTGACCCTGGGGAGGTTTGAAGGTCGATAGCGATAGCGTAAGGGGTGGTTAATAAGTAACGGGGCGCATCGTAGTCATTGACTAATTGCGACACCGTTGGCGAGATAAGCTGGGCGCGGCAGCCAGATGCTTCCCATTGCGCACTGATGGCGTGCTCCGTATAAGTAAACACATCCATCATGGCCGAGGAAAAATCTTCTCGTAATGCGCCTTGTCGCAATAGGCTACTGCTTAAGGCGACGGTGATAGCCAGCGCACCGCCGGCTATCGCAAACGCAAATAAAAACGAGATCACAGAGGCGCCAGTTTGGCGCTGCATTACATGGTCACAGTGATGTCAGAGCCAGAGGTTTTAATGCTCGTGCAGCTTGAGTCCGCTTTTGGACAGCGTTCTGAGCTCACCGGCGCCAGTTTGTTGGCCAGTGCCAGGATGTTTTCGGCATCGACGTTGCTGATGGTGATGTCAATGAACGATTTGTTGGCACTGGTGGTGACCGTGTACGTGCCACCAAATTGGTTCGCACTGCACCACGTCGCTTTACTGTAGCCGTAGCCTTCTTTACAGATTTCGGTCAAGCTCACGCCAGTCGTATCGGTGCCCGCGCCGACCCAAGCATCGGCGCCCTGGCGAATTTCACTCACTTCAGTGAGGGTGGTGTTGACTTTCAGTTGTCCTTTCCCGGATGACGCCATGGCGACGATACCGGCGAGCACCAAGGCCGCGAGACCCATCCAAAAAATGAAGTCCATGAGTGAGGCGCCCAATTGCTTTTTAAATGAAGGTGGCGCAGACGACGGGGTATGCGTCTGCTTTACTGTCACGGGTTCATCCGTATTGTCCTGTGGCGCTTTTTTTCGAGAGGTTTGGGTTGGATTTGTGTATGTCATGCTGTTTTTTCCTTATTGAAAACTGAGGTAGAGTTGATAGGCGGCGCTGATAACGAGTGAGCCCAGCACCAAAATGGTGATGATCAATCCGGCTTTGGGAAGCCAGAGTTTCATTTTGGCGATTTGCTTATCGACATGTTGGCTATGGTTTGCGCCACTTTGACTGAGCAGTTCGGTGTAATTGACGCGCTCACCCAGCACCTTCATGGCACTGAGCTCGTCTGGAAGCAGTAACTGCGTATCGAGAATATGCCCCAAATTACTTTGTCCGATACTCTGGTCTTTCATGGCTTGAATGTGCATCTTGGCAAACGCACTGTTGCGAATTTCGGCTTGGGTGAGGGCATCGCTGAGTTTCATGCCACATTGAGTGAGGTTGGCTAAGGTTTTCAGTAACGTCGCGGCCACTGCCGCGCGATAAAGTGAAAACAGTGGCCATCGGTTCGTGATATGCCGGCTCGGGCCTGCCCAGTTTGGCAGCGCAATGGCTAAGGCTATGAGTAAACACGCGGACAATATCGCGACAAGTGGGCCATACCCCGCCACGAGATTGCGAACCGTTAACCCAATCCCATCGGCATGCTCTACGGCGCTTAACATCTTATCGGCGATGTACACGCCGTAGAGCCCCGCGCCCACCGTTAAGCCATAAGGGAAAGCCAGCATTTGAACCAGTTTGGTGACAATGTTTTCCCCGCCTTGCAATTGCTCGATGGCGGTCTGAATGCCAACGCTTCGTTGACCGGCGCTTTCTGCCGCGCGGATGGAGCTTAACACCACACTCGGAAACCAGCCTTCCAGCACATCGACAAAGCGTTTTCCTTGCTTTGGCGCCGCTTTTCCCGCAAGACCAATGACCTGGAAGGTTGGCGTGCCATTATCGACAAGAGATTGACAAAACTCTTTGGTGGTGAGGTTGTACTTATCGGCCTTTTGCCACTGCTGTAAAAAGGCGAGCCTTTCTTTGTCGCTAAACAGCCACTGCTCAAGGGTTCGACCAAGTAGCGTCATAATGCCTCCTTGAGTGCGCGATAGGTGTCACTGACCGGCGTTGGAACGAGATCGTCCACTTGCTCAGAGGCAGATAAAATGTCCACTTGCCCCCGGACAATGCGAGATTTACAGTGTTGTTTGATGTCGGGCCATCCTTGACTTTGCAGATGCGCTTTCCACCCTAAATCGTCTTCTTTGACGATAAACGCTCGGTCTTTGTCATCGAGAATGATCATCTCCATGACCACTAAGCGGCCTGTTTCTCCAATCACTGCGCCATCTCCTGTGCAGGCATCACAGCCTTTCGGATTTAAGAGTTTGACGCTCTTTAGCTCTTCTTCATGACAAAGCTGCTTAAGTTGGCGCACTTTAAGCGCTAGCTTGTCGCTTGCATTTGCATCGCGATAAGCACTGATCACTTCGTCGCTGTCATGCTGGCTAAACTCAAACGCGCAGCCACACAGTTTTCTGATCAGTTTCACGTGAACAAACAGCGCCATCAGGTCGGGCGCACCAATGATGGCGGCGGGCATTTTGAGTTGTTGTATGAAGGTCTGAGGGACGCCGAGCGCACTGTTGGTGTGCAGCGTGGCCAGCGCCAAGCCACCGGTTTCGGCTTTACGACAAAATTCGGCGGCCGTCGGGTTATCGCGAATTTCACCGATGTTAGAGATGTCAACGTCATGACGCAGCGTCTCTTTACAGTAAAAGGCGTAGTCGAGCTTAACGCCGGAGCCTTCCACCGTTTCGACGTCAGGTTGCACTTGGGTTTTGCTGACGAACGGCTGTGAAAACTCAACGGGGTCTTCTAAGGAATGCACGTTACGTGCAATGCGATCCACTTTTTCGAGGAGCGCATAGACCAGTGAGCTTTTCCCTGAGCCCATTGGGCCGGTGATGATTATTCCGCCTTGGCGTTTGTGGATCATCGCTATCAGTGTGCTTAAATAAGGCGCGGGTAAATCCATGTCTTCCAATGACAGCGCTTTATCGCGAGGCGTCAGGCAGCGCAGAGTGAGCTTTGGTCCTTCTGCGGTTGGTATAAGCGCCGCTCGCCACTCAAACACGCGCAGCTCGTTATTGACCGTCAGCGTGACCTCAAAACGGTCTTGCGCGGGCATGGTGTATTTGATGTCTTGTCCGCCAAGCTCGGAGAACACATAGTCCATCAAGGAAAGCCCGACTTGGCGAGGTTGATTTTGCGCGCTTTGCTGGTTATGAAAGCGGCTAATAACGCGCCTGACGCCCACACTGCGGATCAAGAACAAGGTACTTTCTGCGGTGGTGAGCACATGGACATCGGAGCTATTTTCATTGACGGCGGTTTGGCACAGAGCCAGCAGTAACCGCTCCACCGTATTGGTCGCCTCTTGTGTCATCCCTTCCTTTCTTTGTTCGTCAGTGAAGGTAGAAAGCGTGTTATCGATGACGCTTTGAGGCACTTCTTCAATCATGACTGACTTGCCTAACATCGCTTCGCTGCCTTGCAGCAAATCAACGATGCGGCCAAGATTGGGCGCGTGTGGGTTCGCGGTTTGTATGGTGAGGTCGTCTGCGACGATGGTGTAACCATCATCACGACACAGCGTTAATAACGTCTCTGCCTCAGCTTTAGTGAGCTTTGGTAAGTGATTCATAGTCCACCTTCTAACACTTTGGCTTGGATGCCTTGCATGAGTCGAACCCCATTGGCATTGATGTGGGTAATACGCACACCTTGAATGCTTTGTCCTTCTCGGACTCGCACTGGCGCGCCGCCATCAAAGCTCAGATAGGCGCTCGCTTCTTGCTCATCAACAAAAAGGCCACTGAGCGTGAAGCGGTCAATGGCCTTTAAGGTGCGGGGTTTCGATGGTGTCCTCGGAGGGGCGTAATCATCAATCACCGAAATGGCCGGCACGTAGCCAGCGCGCTCTTGTGACGGCTCACTGCGCGTTGCTTTGCGCGCCCTGGCTTGCTGCTCGGCGATGTTGGCATCAAGCTTGGCCAGCGCTAAGGTTTCTGAGCGGTTAATGAGCTGCTGCGCCTTCGCATCGATGACAAGCGCGGGGCTTACGCTTTTGGGTTTGGGCTTTCTTATGACGTTGTCTGGTTGTGGTGGCGGGGACGCAGGGCTTGCATTGACCCAGCTTGGTTTGGTCGTTTCAATCGAACGTGGCGCCGTCGAGGTCGGCGCATTTTTGGCCAGCCAAAGAGTGGCAACAACGAGCCCGACAATCACCAGAATGCCAATCTGGATATGGGCTTTCGTGATTTTCATATTACTCTCCAATGTATTGAAGGCGCATGGCTGCGCGGTAAGTACCATCGGTGTTTGGGGTGAGCGTCAGCGCTTGAAGGCTCAGCGGCAACGGACGGAACAAGGTGGTTAAAGAGGGGAGCTCATTGAGCGCGACACTGTTTTTGTTCAACGTGACATCCAAGGTGCTCGCGGGTGCCAATTTGCTCTCTTTGCTGTTGCTGGTATGCCAGCCGAGTCCGGTGAGCACATCGACCAATTGAAAACCAAGTGAATAGGGCGCCAGTTCGTCTTGCCACTGGTCAAGATGCCCTTTTACCGGTTTGGTGAGCGTTAGCGCGTCGAGGGTCAAGACGGACGTCGCCGGTGAGTCGAGGCTTGCCAAGTAGTGTTTCGCGCTTGACATGAGCCCGTCGTCACCGCGCTCGATGACGGCGACCATGGTGCTGCCTTGAAGGGTCACCTTGCTTAAGTTCCAACCAGAGGGGGCGAGGGCACTCATGCTGGTGAGCAAAAGCGCGTCATTGAATCCCTCTGATGCGCTCACCGCCTGGGTCATAGCGCGGCGATAATCTTGATATACATCCACCACTTTCGGCTGGGGTGTGTCGGGTTTAGGCGGCGCACTGGTCAGCCACACGCTCAGCGCCAGGCAAACCATCAAAAAAGCGCCACCGATAATAAAGGTCGCGCTTTTGTTGGGTTTGAGTGGGTAAAGTCGCCAATCGCGCTCTTCCAGTGGCGGCACGCTTTCGCATGGCCACAACTGCCAACGCTCCTCCTCTGCTAAGGCTGGCGTGAGATACACCCTCTCACTGAGAGAGAGCTTGACGGTGTTGATGTCGTCCATCTTGAGTGTCGTGGCTTCTCGGACCACACCACTGCGCACTTGCATGAAAAAAACATGGTCGTGGTCGTGTTTATCCATCAAACACCAATGGTCAGGCGCATGGCTGTCGAGCTTGTGTAGCCAAGCCTCCGCTATCGCAAATCCCGCTTCTTGGCTCACATACCGGGTTAACCAATGGCCTCGTTGTACGGTCAGGCTAAACTTGCCCGGCAGCTTACGAGAAAGCTGCCATTTTGAGAGCGTGTCGGCCTTTATTACCGCGTGAGTAGGGGTGAATGTGGTCATTATTTCACTCTCCTTGGGGTCAGTAGCACTAAGGTTTCAACGGTTTCTTGGCCGCTTGCTTGGCTCCCTAATCCATCAATGCCAAAGCTTGAGGATTTATTGGCGGTTTGGGTTTGTTGCTTCACTGAGCCAATCACCACCGTTTGGCCATAGCGCAGTTTGTTGGTGAATGATAAGTCAGCGCTGCGCGTGGAAATAAAGCGCAAGGTGGCCTCGTTCACCACTTCCGTGCTGTCGCCCGCGATTTTGGTGAGCTTGCCTGCAGTGCGTATCCAGACAAAGTCATCGTTGACGTTGGTGTTGACCATCATATCGATGCCTTCCACCACATTACCGCGCGTCGTACTTGTTGAGGTGGTGGTGTCGGTGATGTCGGTAGAGATATCGGAAAGGTAGGGGGTATCAACGGTTTGCGAGATACGAGCAGGTTGGGCGCTGAGCGTGAGTACGCTGATGGGGGTATCTGTTGATACCGTACCTTGTTGTTCTAGTGCTTTAATAAAGGCGGTGGTGCCATCCCATTTTCCAGAGCCTTGGAACGCTAAACCACTGCCTGAGCTGATAAGGCCAGAGGTGGTCGATGTCCCTGGAATGATGAAGTTTAACGTGCCATCGCCAATATCTCTCACGAGATCCCAATCGATGCCTTGGTCTTTACCAAGGTTTGAGCGAAATTCCAGAACGCGAACATCGAGCAGCACTTGTTTTTCGAGCTCTTTTTGGTAAGCCGCCACCACTCGATGCACCTGCGCCATTCGACTGGGTGTGGTGCGCACGGTGATGGCGGTCAGTCCAGGCACCACCTTGACTGAGCCGACTAATTGCTCGCCGTCATCTTCACTTTCGTCATTCAGGACCGCTTTGAGGGCATCGGCGACCTCAGACACCACATCGACCTCATTGTATCCGGTCGTGATGTACTGGCCGTCCACCTTTGTGCTTTCACCTTCTTGTGCGCTGCCACTGCTTTCGCTTTGACTGCCTTGCTGCCCCGAATAGACACCAGAAGGCAGGGTGAGCACGAAGGTTTCCGTTTGATAAAAGCCGACCGTGAGCTTCTTTTCTTCTGGCGTGAGGCCATATTGCGTCACGCTGCTGAGCAGATTTAATATCGACTTTCTGGACGCCTCGCTGTTGATGGTGACGGGGCGATTGGGATCGACGTCAGGATCGAAGGAAATATCGACCTCGGTGCCGCTAAGCAGTCTCGATAACACCAGTGATAACGGCAATCTGTCGGCCTTAACTCTGACTTTTTGCTGCAACCATGGCGACGACGTGTCCTTTTTTATCGGCGTCGGCAGGGCGGGTGGTTTGCTGAGGTATTGCACGTTACCCAGTGGCGTTGACGCCTTGTTACGTGCGGTGTCCATAGTGTTTTGAATGTGCTTCGCATTTTCCTTTCGGTCGAGATAGTCTTGGCTAACGCAGCCAGTCATGACAACGGAAAACATGAGCAGGATAAAGTAAGCGGGTTTCATCATTGCCTCTCTCTGATAAAAATTTGGCGAGAGCCGGGAATAAGCTCTGCGCGAACGGGGTAGCCTTCAAGTACGGTGTCCAGCGCTAAGTCAAACGCGCCGCGCGGTGTCACAATGCCGTACTCGGCCATTAACGGGTAATCATCCTCACTCATCCAAGAGCGTCGTTCTCCTTCTTCTCGCCAATGCCACTGATAGGCGCGGGTAAGATTGGCAATGGCTTCTTTGAGCGAACGACCATGAACCCATTGCACATCAATCATTCCAGGCTGGGTATGGATGGCGGCAATGCCACGCTGGACGTCAAAGCGCAACGGCATGTCAAGCTGCTGACCTAACGCTTCAATGGACTGCGGGAGGGTGCCAGTAAAATGAAGGTTGCTGCTGACCGGACGAAGCAACGCCGCTTGCTCTTCTTCGCTCAGTGAAAACGCCACTTTCGTGAGGTTTTTCTTTTGCAACCAACGAGACAGTGCTCGGTACGGGGCTTCATTGGCACTGATGAAGAAGGTGGTTGGCTTGGTGTGCGCCGGAGTGATGGGGGGTAAAACGGGTGGCGTTGAAGCAAGCGAGCCGGTGGGTTTGCGCTTTTCGACGTTCACTCTTTGTACGGGTTTTTCTCCCACATTGACGATTTGAGGCGCAGGCGTTTGAATATCGTCTCTCACGTCTACCGCCCCCCGCCTTAGCGTGGCCGAATGGTCTTGTACGGGAAGCGGCGCTGGTATGCCGGAGATGACCAGCTGGTTATCGTTTAAATGGCCGGAGGGCGCCGCCCAACACGCAGATGTGATGAGCCCTCCTAGTATCGCGATAGGCATGGTTTTCATAAAGGTTCTCGAAGTGTCTAACGAATGGAAGAGTAAGGCGGCAAGACGATGTCTTGGCTTACCATGATGTAAAATGGCTCGGCGTTGTCGATTTCAATGGTCGGTTGGATGTTCATGTTTTTGCGAATGAGCAGGTTGCCCGTTTCGGCGTACTGCTGGGTGACCCCATCCGCCACCGATTCGGCGGTGGAGCGTGAATCGTCATCCCCATCACTAACCCCCGCTTGCGTGAGCCCTGAGATGCCGCCCAATAAGGTGGATTGTCCAAATAGGCGCCAGTAGTGATTGTTCACCTCTCCGGTTAACCCGCTCATGCCGGTGACATCTAAGCTGGCCATGTTGCCGATATCAAGTTTTGTCCCGTCAGGGAAATTAACACGTGACCACGTCACTGGAAGGCGACGTTGCCCATAGGCCACTCGACTGTCGTACGTGCCGTAGAGCCGAGTGCCTTGTGGAATAAGGATGGCCGAGCCCGTGGCGCTGTCGTAGACGTGTTGACTGACTTGAGCCACCAAGTGTCCGGGTGTGTCCGAGTTGACGGCGCTGATAAGCGCGGCCGGTATCAGCGTGCCAACGGTGAGCTCGTATTCACTGGCGGGCAGTTCACGCCGCGCAGTGAGATACCCGGCTTGATGGGTGTTTGCCAAAAACGCGTCTTTGCTGGCTTGACTGGCGAGCGTGGTGTCTAAGGCGCCGCCTTGGCTGAGCGCTTGTCCGCTTGGCGTTGACATGGCTTGTTTTTTTGCGTGGTCGAGCCTTTGCTGCGCCATCGTCAGCTCGCGGCTTGGCGCTGGCGCCGTCGTTTGCCTTAGCGCCGCGTCGTCAATCTGAATGTTCATCCCTGAATAGACCGCTTCGGTTAACATCGCTTGTCTGGCCTCAAACGCGGCCAGTTGACGCTTTTTCATCGCGGCGAGCTCGGGGGAAACCGACGGTGTGGCGGGCGCCGTTTCACCCGGGGGTATCGGTGTGGGTTTGACCACCGATGAGGTGGGCTTTTTGGCCAAGACAGAGTCCAAAGAGGACGCCGTGGTGGCGGTGTTGACCGTGCTTGGCGTGTCGGTTTGCGCCGAGGCGCTGGCGCGCTGGCCTTTTTGGGCAATGACCAACACCACAAGCACCACCATCATGCCCGCCAGCACCAGTCCGGCGATTTTCACGCTTTTTTTGATGTGCACCGAGCCCACACCGGAAAGCGGATTTTGCTTGAGGCTGAATTTAGTCATACGTCACCCCATAAGCCCGCGTTTTGAGCGGAATCAGGTGGTGGTTACTGACCACCCAGATGCGCGAGAGTATTCGGCCGTCACTGAGCACGGCGGTGACCGCAAACTGAGTCGGATTGAGCTGCTTCACCCGATAATTGAGGCTTAAATAGTCTCTGGCATTGTCTTGTGCGACGCCAAGCCCCTGACGCCTGAGCGTCTCGATTAAGGTATTGGCAAAATCGCTGCCATCATGGTTGAGGTTCACTATTCGGCTTGCGCCTTCGGATTGACGAAGAAAGAGCGCAATGTCTTGGCTGATGGCGCGCATTTCCGTTGGGGTTAACACCACATCATTGTAATTGCCGTATTGATCCGGTTCGTAACTGGCGCAGCCGCCCAGCAGTAACATGACGATGAGACAAAACTGTTTCATGCTCCCCCCTTACGCTTGATGAGCACGGTTTGTTGATGTTTGCCTGCGCCGAGTAAGAGGGCGATTTGGTCAGGTAGGCCATCGACGACAAACTTACCATCCCGGTATCGGTAGTTAATGAGCTCGCGCTGGCCTGCATTGATCACCAAAAGTGAGGGCAACTTGCCGGTGGCGACACTGCGAGGCATTTCCAATATCGTTTTAACGCTGTTGTTGTACACGCGAACGGGCGAAAACTTTGCGTTGCCTTCGATATCGTAGTCAAAATCGAGATCGTCAATGTTGAGTCCATTGCCGATGGATTTGGATTGCTTCTCGCTTTGCTGGCGGTCATACAGTGAGTCCATGGCCACTTGCAACGTTTCTGGATAGTCGAATTTCACGATGGGCATCCAGTCGTTGTGTTTGGCGGTGAGCTTGAGCAGATAGGCGCGGCGATTGGTGGCAATTTGCAAGGTGGTTTCAATATTGACATCGGTGGGCTTGACTAAAATGTGTGTCACCGCTTGAGCGCCTTGACCTGACACCGTTGGGGTGAAGTTCCATCTGACCGTGTCACCGGCGTTTAAGCCGTTTTTGCTGATTTGCTCGCCAGGCTCTAATTGAATGTCACAGGTTTTGAGCGGCGCGCAGACGACGCTCGGCAAAGCTCGGCCATAAAAGTAGGTGACGGCGCCATCGGGGGCGCGTATGGGCTTGTCTGTTCCGTTTATCCATCGCTTGGCTATCTCAACCCCCGCTTGCTCGGTTGGGCTGAGCGGCGCGGCAAGTTCTATCAGTGAGCTGGTTGAGATGGCCGGGACGCGGCTTGCTAGGGCACCGCTGCTCCAGAGCGCCACCCCTAACAAGGTGAGGCGCAGAAAGGGCGTATTCATATCATCCATTCCTTACTTAATTTGTACATCGTTGAACGCGTTGATCCACAGACCCAGTGGATTTTGCTTCATCTGCGTTTTGTTCTGGGGCTGTATCGTTTGGGTGTTGATGGTGGCTTTAAATCGTGGCGTATCGAGCAGTGCCCCTTGTCGGTCGGTGATGGTTTCTGTCCATTCGATTTGCCACGTGCTGTCGGATAGGGGCAGTGTGCTTTGAATTTCAACCTTCACCAGCTCTCGCGTCGCTCTCTCAAATGGGTTTTCTTTTTGAAACGCTTCGGCTATTTGAGTTTGAGCGGGGGAGTTGGGGATAAGCTTGGCGTACGCGCGTCGAACGGCTTTTTCTGCCGCTTCGGTATCAGAAAGCACGCTGCGTATGTCTTCAACAAACTGCTCTAGCTCTCGGACTTTGAGGGCATCGAGCTGCGAGGTGGGCAGCCTCTCGACGCTGGCCACGCCAATGATTTCCTCATCATTTTTCACCCCAATCACGTAGGGCTTAATTTTAGACTGCGCACCGATATACCCGACGCCGCCGACGGCGAGGGCGCTCACGAGCAGGGCTAAAAACGCAAACATCTTCCAAGCGTGCGCTTCTTTCACTGCGCTGCCGATGCGCTCATCCCACTCTTCGCGGGCGCGCTGATATAAAATGGAGTAGTCATTTTTTTCTGACATCTTGGGTTCCCTTATGCTTTTCGAGAGGGTCTGCGCTGCGAGCGCTGCTGCAATCGCGCTTTCAGAGCCTGATGATTTGAGGTGGTGGTGACAGGCTGCGCCGCTTGCATCGCTGCTTGGTCTGGAGATAGTCCAGCCGAGGAGGGCGAGGCGTGCATCGCCGCGTGCATTTTTTTATGGCCGTTGGGGGGCAGCGCGCTTTTTTTGGCAAGCTCGCTGAACGCGCGTCCTACTGGGCTTTGCTGCGCCATGGCGCCTAATGCGGCTTGGCCGAGTTTGTCCGCGCCTTTGACTAAAGCGCCAGCGCCTGTGGCGGCGCCTTTTAACATCGGTGCGGTTTTGGATAGCTGCGCTACCCCGCCTTGGGCTTTTTGGCCGAGTCCCGTCTTAGCCAGTTGTTTCGCCATCATTGTGCCGCCACCTTTGAGTAACGCGGACGCGGCTAAGCCAAGGCCTGCGGTCGCCCCGGCGGCGCCTGCCGCGCTGTTGACGGCGCGTCCGGTATCAAAGACAAATCGGCCCGTCGTCAAACTCGATGCCATATTAGGCACGGTCGTGACTAAGGCCAGATAGATGATGGACATGACCACCATCATCAAGTAGTCCGCGGCGCCTTCTGACGGCGTATCAATAAAACCGATGAACACGTCATTACCGATGATCACCAACAGTTGCATGATGAAGATTTGCACCGACATGCCGAGCACTGTGGTGAAGTAGTTGATGGCATGCTCACGTGTCCATTCACTGCCTAAAAAGCCCATCATGACGACCCCACCATTTAATATGACGTAGGCGCCGACGATAAGAATGGTCATTTGAGCGGCTATCAGTGCCAGGACCACTAAAACGATAAGGCCGCACAAACCAATAATGATGTATTCTCCGACATCGAACCCTGAGCTCGACTCCCATATTCGCTGGGCTAACATCATGCCGACTTCAACGATGTTGGAAGGGGTCAGCGCTTGTGTGCCCCCGGACAGGCGCGTGGCGACGTCTTGAATAGAATGCATGATGATCCAAGCCAGAGGGACGGCGTTATTGAGTAAATAAACCGAAAAACCAATGGTGATCACCCGCTCAAACATCTCAGCGACAAAATGATCGAGGCCTTTTTGATGCATCCAGAGCAAGATGGCAGACCACGTAAAGCTGAGGGTGACCAGCAGCCAAAACAGCCCCGTCACGGCATCAATGATGATGGGCGACCAAGTGGCGGTGAGGTGGTTGAACTTATCAAGAATGGTGTCGAGTGCGTTGTTATTGGCGGCAAAAGCGGAATGGCTAAAAAGGAGTAAAGCGGCGGTGATGCGCGTTCTCATGTGGCCTCCTGTTGGTCTTCGTATAACGTGGTGGTGTCGTAGCGCTCACCATCAAACCCATTGACTTGAACGAGCTCTCTCACGCGGCGCTGTCCGGTGTGGTCTCTTGCCATGAACACCAGTGCGTGGACGCTATTGGCGATCAACGTCGGATTTTGATGGGGCGAGACCTCGCCAATGCATTGCTCAAAACGGGCGAGCCCTTGGCGCGCAGAATCGGCATGAATGGTGGCCAGCCCGCCAGGATGTCCGGTGTTCCATGCTTTGAGTAAATCCAGCGCTTCACCGCCTCGAACCTCGCCAACGATGATGCGGTCGGGACGATAACGCAGCGTGGTGCGCAGCAGCGTTCTCATGGTCACATCGGCCTCGACGCTCGTTCGTTTGATGACATGATTGGGGGCGCGGCATTGCAGCTCATTGGTGTCTTCCAAAATGACCAAGCGTTCATCAGGAAACAGCAGCGAGATTTGATGCAGCAAGGCGTTCACAAACGTGGTTTTTCCTGAGCCGGTGCCGCCTACGGTGACGATGTTTCGGTGCGCCGCGATGAGCTTGATGAGGTGCGCGGCGACCTCTGGCGCCATGGCGCCGGACTGGAGGTAGTCCTCAAAGGTAAAAATGTGGGTCGCTCTTTTGCGTATCACAAAACTTGGATTTTCAACCAGCGGAGGAATAAGCCCTTCGAATCGACTGCCATCTAATGGCAGCTCGCATTCTAAGATGGGACGTTTGACCGTCACGGTTTGGCGATGGTAATCACTCAACGCATTAAGAATGCGGGTGGCGTCTTCGGGAGCGACGGTGCCAACGCGTGCCATCGGGCAACCTTGTTTTTCTATCCACAGCGTTTTGTCGGGATTGAGCATGAGTTCGGTGACCGCTGGATCATCGAGGTAACCCGCTAACCCGGCTTTTTCGAAGTGGTGGGCGATGCCTTGTAATGCTCGGCTCATCATGAAGGCTCCTCTAGGCTCACCAGCTCATGCTCGGATGTTGCCATTCTTGTGACCAATCTTTGCCGTCTGTGGGGTCTACATCGAGCGGTTGGGTGACCATTTTTTCTTGAGCGACACGCTGGCGCTCGGTGGTGTCGGCCGTCGCCGCCATGTGCGTGGCTTGCATCTGGATTTGCGCTTGCATCAAGGTTTGCAGTTTTTGCAGTTGCGTGGAGAGCTGAGCCAGCAGCTCGGCGTTGGCCTGGGCAATTTCCATGGCGCCATTGGCGCCTCTGACGTGCGACTGGATACTTGATAGCGTTTGGTGGTCGTCTATTTGATATTGACTCATTTGACTTGCCAGCGCTAAGGCGCTTTGAGCGGTGTCGCGCAGCGCATCGCCTTGCTGCTTATAGGACTCCACCGAGTTCATCGATTCAATGGATTGGCTCTCGTAGCCGTCGATACCAATAAATAGGTGGTTCCAGCGCTCAGTGACGTCTCCCATGGCGTACGAAATCGACTGACCGCGGGCAGCAATGGTGTTGAGGTTGCGCAGCTGCGATTGCACGTCCCCCCACTCTAGATTTTTTAGGTTTTCGAGGTTTTGAATTTGGTATTCCAAATTTTTTAACGAGTTAATGGTTTGCTGAACTTGCTCCACATAAGACTGGGCTTGGCTCATGTTCGATTGCGCCATTTGCATCACATTGGCGCAGTTTGAACAAAAGAACGCGTGGGTTTTTACTGGCAAGGTCGCAGCGCTGAGTAACGTTAAAGTGAGGGTAAGCGTTTTCATGTGTCCTCCAAAATGTGCTTTTGTTTGAGGTGGTGCAAATACCAATCTTCCCCATGCGCGCTGACGAGCTCGCGAATGCTCGCGACGTCTTTTTTGTCCGAGACGCCCACAAACGCCAGCGCCAGCTTATCGAGCGACAATTCCACTAAACGCCCTCCGACCGGTTGGCTGATGTAGTAATCTCGCTTACGAATGGCGTGCGTGAGGAGTTCGATTTGTTTGTCATTGAGGCCAAACTGATGGTAGACATCGGCAAACTGCGGCGCTTTATCGTTTGGCAAGAAAATTTGAGTCGGGCAGGATTCGACCAGGACGTCGAGTATTCCGGATTTGATGGCATCGGTGAGTGATTGTGTGGCCAGCAACACAAGGCAGTTGGCTTTACGCAGCTCTTTTAACCACTCATACAACATGTCGCGAAAGACAGGATGTTTGAAGGCTACCCATCCCTCATCAATCACAATAAAACTGGGGTTGCCGTCGAGACTTCGCTCAATACATCGAAAGAGATAAACGAGCACCGGCACTAAATCGCGCTCACCTCGGATCATCAGTTGGTTCATCTCAAACACCGTAAAATCCGACAGCGACAAGGTACTGGTTTCCGCATCGAGTAAATCCCCGGCGCGCCCTTCGATGGTGTAATACTTCAATGCCTCCTTGATGCGAACATCTTGAACCTGAGCATGAAGCTCCGAAAGCGATTGGCGCTGGGAGCCTTTCATGTCGCTGAGCGCTTTAAAGATGGCGCTGCGCATGTCACTGGTGACGGTTTCCCCTTGCAGCACCACCAATTTTTCAACGTAGTCGCAGCACCATTCAAAATCCGTATCGAGAGCGGACAAAGGCGCGAACGCAGGCTGTTCACGCGAGCCGCTGGCGCCGATATCGAGATGCTGCCCGCCCAGCTGACTCAACGCGTACATGGAGTATTTTTTATCAAAGGCAAAAATCCGCGCCCCTTGATAACGCATCATTTGCGCAACCAGCATGGCCAAAAAGGTGGATTTACCGGCCCCAGTCGGACCAAACATCAAGGTGTGGCCCACGTCGCTGACGTGTAAGTTGAGCCGAAAGGGCGTGTTGCCAGCCGCGGTGCAGACCATCAGTGGCGGTGAGTTTTCAGGGTAAAAGGGACAAGGACAGGTGGCTTCGCCCGTCCAAATGTTAGCCGTTGGCAGGAAATGGCACAGATTTAACGTACTCAATAAAGGGCGTCGGATGTTGTGCAAGCTGTCGCTTGGCAGCGTGCCAAGAAACGCTTCGGTGGCGTTCACCGTTTCGACTCGACACGCTAAGCCCAGCGTATTATTGAGAATGTTCACCACGTACTCGCTCATTTCACTGAGCACATCAAGGTCTTGGTGGCGCAAGATAAAGGTCGAGGTGTACTGCCCATAATTGACGCGACCCGCGGAGAGGTCGGTTTGCGCTTGCTTGTACTGCGCGACCATCTCTAGCGCATCCTCATCCACTTTCGGATCGGGATTTTTGAGCAGCTTATCTCTAAAAGACACCACCTTTTGGTCCCATTTTTTGCGCTCTTTTTCCAGCAACGCGTGCGCTTCATTGGTATCAAAAAAAACAAAACGGGTGTTCCAACGAAACTCGACGTTCATCAAACTTAAATGGTGCAGCATGTTCGGGTGGCTAAAGTCAGGAAAGCCATCAATGCTGATCACACTGGTATAGTGCTCACCAATTTTTGGCTGAAATCCTGGCCAGCATTCCACGCCCCCAATGTGGCTATCGACAGGAAGTGGCGTATAGGCGGCAGCAATGGGGTGCCAAACGCCAGTCAGAGCAAAGCGAAGATAGGCCAACATCTCATCGAACGCGTGGTCTTGTTTCTCTTGTAACCCTAATCGGGTCAATGAAGAAAACACGCCAGAAAGACGACCCTGAATGTCGGCCATTTTGTCTTTAAACAGCGCCAGGTTACGTTCGGCCATGCTCGTGCGCTTGGCGCTGCCATGGTCGAACAGTAAATCGGTCACTTTAGAAAGGCGCTTTGATGTGGGGCGCCACGTAATAAAAATGGCGCTTCGCGTGGCAAACTTATCCCCTTGTGATTCAAAAAAAAGGCGTCTTGAGTCGTCCATCATCTGCATGACCGGGTGCTGAAAATGGGACTGCTCTGGCGCGGGGTAGGAGGTGGCGAGCTCTCGATTGGTATCGACGTGCACCATGTAACCGGTGCCTAATGAGGATAACGCTTGGTTTAAGCGGCTCATCATGGCGTTGCGCTCCATGTTGGTGGCGGTATCGACATCCATACCAGAGAACAGCCAACCGGCGGTAAATGAGCCATCTTTGCCGAGTAATATGCCATCATCCACCAAGGCGGCCCAGTTCAATAAATCAGGCAGCCCTTTGGCTTGCTCACGATAGGTTTTCATAGACAACATAGACATGTCCTGTATCGGAAACGAAAAAGCGCACATTAGCGTGCGCTTTTTTGGTTGGGGTTATGTAGGGATTTGACGCTGTGCGCGGGGTAATAACGTTGATAGCGGGCGTAACGTTTATACACCTTGGTTAAGATGGGGTCGCTTTTGGCCATGGCTCTTGCAATAACCAGCATCGAGAACAGCACGATGACGCCAAGCGCGGCGGTATAGAGGTTTTGAAGGACCATCAAGACCAAGGCCAGTAACATCGACACCATGACAATCTCGCGCTCGCCTCCCATCACAAGGTGCGCACGGTTAAACGCGTAAATGGGGGTGAGCTGTAATTCATCGTCCATTGAGCTCTCCTTTAAGCAATGAGCGCTCCAGAGACGCCGAACAGCATCGTCAGCAAGTTAACGGCCCCCACAATGATTGACACAATCAGTGCAATCATCATGATTTTTTGCACAAAACCGTCCATCTCCCCACCAAACACGAGCGTGAGGCCCGCGACTACAATGCCAAGCACTGAGCCACCAAAAGCGACCGGGCCCGTGATGGAGTCCACGATTTTAGAGAGTGGGTCTTCCCAGGGGAGACCGGTGCTTGAGGCGTGGGCGCTGAGCGAGCACGCCAGGGTGAAAGACGCGACGGCGAGTTGTTTGCCGCGGCGTTGGATGTTGTTAAATAAAGACATAGGTTGGGTTCTCCAAATTGAAATAACGCTGCACTCTTTGAAAAAATGCAGCGTTATTTGTGTGTTATCGGATGAGTAGCTTGTCGTCTTTGAAAGGGTCTAGCCCCAGTTGTTTCAACTCGTGCATGATTTCAATACGGCGGCGAGCGTGGCCCTGCCTCTTGTCGTATTCCTCTTGCTGCTTTGAGCGCTTTCTGGTGTGTTTCTCCATGGCGTGATGTCCTTTTTTGCAATAAAGCTCATGGATACGCCCACTCGTGGATTGGATAGGAGCGGTTTTAGGTGGGCGGCTTGCTCTTTTTTAGCCTACTGCCAATAGGCTGCGCGTCGTGTGGCGCTTACAAGGCTGATGCCCGACTGGGTAGGGGTATTTTTGAAGTGCTGGCATCACTCACCGTTTGACGATGAACAGAGTGTTTTCTATGTCGGTATCAAATGACAAAACCAATGCCGAGCAAGTGGGCGTATCCATGATCCTTGCAGCGATAAAAAAAGCCCCACCTAAAACTAGGCGGGGCCGCTTGAGGTGAGGCTCAGAGCCTCGTTCTTTACAAACGCAAAAAGCTCCGCTTCCATAGAGGCAGAGCTGTGCTTATACCAAGGGGATTGATGTCTCTTCATGTTGCATTAGAGAAGATAGTCGGGCTTCCCATTGCGCTTGTTGCTGCTTAGGCTTTTCAAGCCCAAGCGTTTTCAGTGAACTTGTGCTCCAGGTTGCGCTGGTAGCACGGTCAACTTTGGTTCTTTGCGCGCGAGCACAAAGCGTTTTATTAACTTGTTTTGGTTGATAACAACGAACTTTAGCGCGCATGGCTTGCTCCTCGTTAATCTAGCCTTTCACTTTAAGCTGTTCAGGCATACAGCGCCCTACCCGTTTGCTAGACGTAGGGGGTGGTTGAGGAATATTGCGGGCTTCCCCTTCGATGGCTCTGTGCAATGCTATGTCGTTATCCAACGAGGTAGTTGCGGCGAGACGTCATCTGCCTTGGCATTGTTTGTTAAAGAGCGTTTCATTTTTTTTCGTTAACCTCAGTCACAAAAAAGCATTCAATAGATAACTAACCTATTGATAATAAATCGTTTTGCTTTTCATCTCTTGCTCATGTGACATTTTAAGAGTCAACATGAAAGTATAATGAAACTTTTTGAAAGTATTTTCAAGCGATATGACCTAAATTTTATATAAAAATTAAGAGTAGATTGACGGTTAGGAAGGTGATGAGTCGTGAAAGACGTAAATACTCTTGGTGGAAGGTTAAGTGAAATACTGTTTATGAAAGGAATGTCAGCGGCAGAGCTTTCAAGGAAAGTAGATATTGAAGCTGGCTATATTAGTAAGCTACTAAATAATAAAATAAAAAAGCCACATAAGAACATGAGAAAAATTGCTGAATCTTTAGATGTTTCTTATGAATGGCTAATGACGGGAAAAGAGATTTCTGGTGTATATGAGAAAGTGTTTGATATTGAGTCTATTGTAAATAATAGGTTTCAAAAAATAGGAACGTATGAAACTGATATGCCAATTTCAAAATTTGAAAAGATTATTTATCATGATGACTCAATCAATATAGTCACAAAACGAAAGTTTGGAGGTGGTTTGTATTTGTTTGAAAGAGAGGGAGATATAATAGAGCTGTATCGAGAAGACAACTTTTTGACAATGAGTTGGCATCCTGAAGCACCCCAAAAAACAGACTCTCCCATTGGCAAGGTGATCTCTAGGATTAACAGGGAACATATCAATGACAAGAAGATTGAATTTATTAAAAATTGAAGACGGATTAGTTTATTACACCAATGAAGATAATGACTGCGTATTGAAAGAGAGGCCGCATGAACTTGTTACAAGAGGGGTCGTTAGGCTCTTTGACTGCAAGCAAGATAGAGATTCTATTTATGCAATGACTTCAATGACAAAGTTAGATATTAAATGGTATGCGTTTCTAACTAGCTTGTATTTATGTACTTTGCTCATTGCTATCCCAATGTCGCCATATACGGTGGAGATTTTTGGTACTTTCCAACCCGCAGGCATTCTTATTTTTCCAATGACATTTATTATTTTAGACGCAATAAATGCAACATTGAGATATGAATATGCAAAAACTACAACATATTTTGGAGCTGGTCTCTGTGCTATTTCCTCTGGGCTTATTGCTTTAACATTCTATATGTTTGAAATAGAAGGGAGTTATCGTGAAGTTTTCTACCCTCTAATTATCCTTTATCTAATAAACAGCTTATGCATATTGTCAGCAGATCAAGCTAATAATATGATATTTAAGACGTTAAGCTCGAAACTTTACAGAGCTTCGATCTGGCAACGCTCTATTATTTCTAGCATTATTGGACAAGCATTGTATACTGTTATCTGGATCGGATTATTCTTTAATACATCAACATCACTCACACTACTTCAAAAAATTAGTGATAATTATCTATTTAAGATAATCTATGCGATCTTACTTATTCCTCTTCTCTATGTTTTTATTTTTATCTATAAGTGCATAAGGAAAAGACAAGAGAAATTTGGAACAGAGCTGCATACTTAATGGAAGTGGTTTGAAATTTAACAAGAACTTATATGACATAATAATCTAGTAATTGACGTTAAAAATTTCACGACGACTCTAATTATGCATTTTAAACACAAATGTTAGATTATTTATAAAGATACCTCTTGTTTTGCATTGATTTCCTATCTCTAGTCTACTAGAATAGATGGTGATCAGAGTGCATTGCATAGCACGCTACCTGCATAGTTTTCTATGCAGTGTATTAAGGTCAATTGAGTGGTTGAAGGTGACACTTCGATATTTAAACATTCAACAACGAAGCCAGACTTTCCCAAGGGTCTGGCTTTTTTGTATGCGTCGATCTTTGTTATGAAATTTGATCGTTGATCTTTATGGTTTTTATCTATATCTTTAGTTTAACTGCTTGGACTAGTCACCCAAACAGAGCATACAAACTTGGGAATCAGAAGATGAAAATATCAAACCTTACGCACCCTAGGTGCGATCTATCAAAGCATACTCTCAGTTCAAGCGTTCACATCGTTAGTGGGTTTATTCCATTACACCAGTGCTTGAGTTCTGTTGAGGTATGCTATGCAACTCTCTGAGCACAACACTTCTCAAACTCTTTCTGATCTTGCACAAGAAGCGCAAGAGCATATTCGTGCTCAACGAAAGAAGACGAGCGCAGCGTATCGAGCTGCACGGAAAGTGCGTGTTGAAGAGTGTATTGATATCCACCACGCTGCCATTGAAGCGGAAAAAGCACGTCTGGAAGCCAAAGGTAAGCCAAACCCGAACTATCAAATCGGGTTTACTAAACGCCGTGTGCTGCGTGACAAAGAAAACCCAAGGGTGGTGGAGCTTCCTACTGAGTTTGCAATGATCCTAAAAGCGTGTAAAGAGTTTATCGATAACCCTAGACGCTTTCCAGAGTTGTATACGTGGGTGCCTGAAATGAATAATCGTCAGGCTCGTGAACTTGTCGCGAGGGTACTCGCTTGTCTTTTGGTGAACACGGATATCATCAGTGGCCGTGTCGGTGAGCCCTCACCACAAGGCATGAAACCATTAAGCTATCACCAGTTCCATGAAGACCATGCTTTGCGGTTTGGTAAGTACATTGCGCCGAAATCCTTTAATAAGGCCATTAGCTATCTTAAACGAGCCGGTTACTACAACTCAGAGTCAATTAACATCCCAATTGGCGATGCTGAGGGCACAGTTCGCGGTGCTCCAGCGTATAAGCAATTCTCTGAAGTGTTCTTCAATGATCTGAAAGTGGTTCGTTACAGAAACATTGCTGAATCCATCATCGAGACTCGTAAGCGTCAAATTAAAAATGGGCTTCGTCATGCCTGGATTAGCTTTAGAGACATGGCGAACGGCGTCGTACAACGCTATTTGAATGCAAATAAGTTTGAGCTCGTAGCTGAATCAAATTTGCGGGTATTCGAGGCTTATAGTCCCCTGGTCTCCCTCAATCCACACTAACTCTTATCAATGAATCCGCGCAAGCGGAGGATTCAGCACGTCTATACAAGGTTGAATGTGATCTAAGTCATACTTTCGTGATGGTGTTCACCCCATTTCTATCATTGTTACCACCCACTGTGAACGCAAATGGACGATTTCACCCTAAAAAATAGTATTCACACAAAAGATACCTATAGAATGTCACTGTTAATTTTACCTGTAAAAGGTCATCTAGAGACATACCGTTCTTATGAGAATAAATATGTAAACTACGTATATGGAATAAATATAAGAATAAATATTTAAGAAAAAGCCATCGCTTCGCTCAAAGAAACCTCCCATCAAAAGCAATCAACAACACTATACAATTCAGAATTAGCGGATGCTTTTGATGGGCCCCGACAGCCAGCATCGGCATCAAATGATTGGAAGAGTAAAATGCATAGCTGGCTGCGCTGAACATTTCTTTTGTCATGCGACAGGAAGATATCGAGCATATACGTATAGTTCAGTGAATAGTCTTACTCGCTACGCTCGCGCATTCTAGCAAGGCGAAGGGCAATTTTTGTACCGGAATCACTGCGAATAAAAGAAAGCTTTTGAGAGCTCGGGAAGGACGCATCTTACTCACTTCGTGAGCGCGTTCTAGTATTCGTCGCACAGCGACTCATGAAATGAATGGTTACGGCGTCACAATTTGCGGTTAAAAAAATGGCGAAATGTCATTAACACTTCGCCATTATGTCGGAATGAAACTAAATCATTAGTTGATGAGTTTTGAGATCTCATCTTCGGTTAACTCTGTTGTTTGCGCGATAAGAGCTATATCAATTCCTGCTGAAAGCATTTTTTTTGCAATGCTCAATTGGGCTTCTTGCCAACCTTGTTGTTCGCCTTCTTGTCTACCTTGTTGTAGACCTTGTTTTAAACCTTGTTCGCGGCCACGCGCTTCTAATTGTTCTGCTACTGTCATGAACCGTTCCTCATGCTCTGGCACTTGCTTCGCTAAAGTTCGCATTAAATCTTCCAGATTTGATGTTTCCCCTACTCTAAGCAAATACTCCACTAAACTATCTAACTGTTTGCTGGTTATTAAACGCTCTAATAACAGTGTAACCAGTGTGTCTGTAAAATCCAACAAATCTCTTTGTCGTACATGTTTCTGTACCAGCTCTAACAAGGCCACTCGTTTATGTCGAATGATGTCATCATCCGGTATCACGGTGACATCCACCAAAGGGAAAGATTGACCATAAAGCAACTGAGCTATCTCTGGTTTTTCAAATTCATCCAACCAATTCGTGCTGTATGGATAAGGACTGGTTTTTCCATGATAAAACAGCAATGGTACGACTAAAGGTAACTTCTCATTTCCTGCATCAAGGTGTTGTTGCATCGCGGCAATAGCGTACCGCATCAATCGAAAGCCCATGTGTTTGTCTGGGCTACTTTGATGCTCTATTAAAGCGTACACATACCCTACCCCACTGTCCGTTTCCATTGAGTACAGCACATCGGAATAATACGGCACTAACTCATCTTCCAAAAATGAACCTGATTGAAGCTGGAGCGTATCGAGGTTGCAGATTTGTTTGATGTGTCCTGGTAAGTGAATATCGAGAAAGTCTTTTGCTGTCTCTGGCACAGTCAAGAACGACTTAAACAATCCATCATGTATGGATGTTGGTGCTTTCATTCTGTTTATTCCCGTCTTTACATCCCAACACTATACTTTAATCAGTATGAGATTGCAGATTTTAATCTGATATATATCAGAACCTTAACCTTACTAGCGTATGTTTTCGTTCCATTAGATCTCAAACCACTTTGCTTCCTAAGCTCTAATGGTTGTTATATTTACTTTGTTTTTATTAATTATCCTATTTATGAAAATAAGATAATTGTGATAAATTGATTATTTTTCTTGTTTTTCTTGTTTTTCTTGTTTTCAATTAGTAGGATTGTGATATGGTTATTCAATGGAGTCCTGTATGAAAAAAATTATCCTTCTAGGTCATCAAAAGGGTGGTGTTGGTAAGTCGAATACGGCTTGCAACCTTGCCGTTGCTTTAGCTCATGAAAAATATCAAGAAGATACTAGTCGAATTTTACTACTTGATGCCGATCCGCAAGGTACTCTTTATCGTTGGAATCAAAGGCGAATAGAGATTGGGGGAGCTTTAAAGGAGTTTCCATGTATTCGCTTAGATGGAAATATTACTAAGCAGCTACAAAGAGAAATTGAAAATTATGATTTCATTATTGTTGATGCTGCTGGTCGTGATAGTCGAGAAATGCGCAGTGCAATGCTGGCTGCAGATCTCATGATCATGCCAACTAAGGCTAGTCATGCAGATTTGGAACTGTTAGAGCATATGGCTGAGACAGTTGAATCCGCTCGTGATTTTAATGATGCTCTAGAAGTTGCTGTTTTTATTAATATGGCGCCGACTAATACTCATGCTGAAAGACAAACTGCAAAGCAGTTGCTTAGTGAATATCCTGAATTTCATTTGATGAGGACAGTTGTTGCAGACCGAAAAGCACATCGTGATGCTTTTCATCATGCATGTGGTGTTCATGAATGGAAAGACAATAAAGCAAAGTCTGAGATTAGTTGCTTAACTAAGGAGATATTAGATGCTTTCTCGATCTAATTTAAAAGCTCAAGAAAAAAAAGTGAAGGAAGCTGATGCCTTTGTTGATGGTGCTGATTCTAAAGTTTCTCGCACGGTAGGACGCCCAAAACAAAAAGGAGAAAAGCGGGAGCCTGTTACTGTCTCTTTGACGAAGTCTGAAGCTCAACAATTGGATAAAATTCATAAAAGATTGAATGTCATTTCTTATTCTAAAGATGAAGATTTTTCGTTAGATCGCTCTAGTTTCATTCGAGCTATTGCGGAACGTTGTGAAAACATGTCAGATGAAGAATTATGGAAATGGTTTAATTATCATAAATAAGCTAATTATCTTATTTATGGTAATTAACTTATTAAGTAACCCATCCCGATGCGATCGCCAAACCTACCTAGAGGGAAACTAAAACCCTAGAAGGGAGTTTCAATGCAAGGGAATTGTAGCATTAACCACACACACTAAACCAAAACGCTACTGATGATGAACTCAGGTTGCTCGCTAGTCTCATCGAGCGCGACTTTTTCCAACCGGTTCAGAGAAGCGTCGTTGAATCTTTTGTCTCTCGCTAGAGTATAAGCGCTCATGCGGACCTGGAAGGGGAGAGTGGCGGACATTTTTAAACCTAATGTAAAAAACATTTACCGCATTGTATTCCGTGGTGTTGATTAGATGTAATATGTTAAATAGCTAAATTTAGAGTGGCTTTTGCCTGTTTCGACGCAGCGATGACAACAGAATTGCAAAAGTCACTCTTTTCCTCCCTGATTTCTCTCTTTATCTCCCTGAAAGAAAATTACAGTTTTCGTCTAAATGTTAATTATTTGTGATGCGATTTCATTTCGGCGCGATCTTCTCTCTTAATCCTTAAAATGATCACTTTTCCCCAAGGTTGGCTCTTTACGTTCGTGGCTATGAGAGGGTAACCTCTGCGCTTTTGTGCACTCTTGACTATAGGGGGCTTCTGTTTGGTTTAATTTTGTACAGCTGCGCTTGATACCATTTCTGAGCGTGATGAACGTCTAGCTGATATGCAAAAGCAGATCACAACGATGCAAAAACAGCTTAATACTGCCGAATCAGATAAAGCGAAAGCACAAGGTCAAGTTGAGCAACTAGTTAAGCAGCTAGGGGAGAAGTCCGACGAAATGGTTGAACTGAATGCAAATCTGAAAAATTCAGAGAAAGAGCTGGGTTCGCTGCAAGGCCAGATTACTTCGTTAACTGAACAGGTCGTTAATCAAAAGGCTGCCAATAACCAGTTGCAAGACAAGTACGATGAAGAGAAAGCTGAACATATTCGAACCGAAAGTCGTATTGAAAGCTTAAATTCGGAGCTTAACAAGAAGAACGTAGCTCTTCTAGAGACACAAGCTTCTCTTGGTGAAGTTCAAAAGCTAAGCGCGAAGCTGGAAGGGCAGTTAATGCAATATCAACAGCAATAAATTAAATCTCACACCTCCACTTTTTGATATGTTGAGGCTTTTATTCGTGGCATTTTTGATCTCGAAGGTGCCCCAAAATCACTTAGACCAAATACTCTACAGATTTTAGAGATGTGTGTTTGCCCTATCAAAACTTATCCGAGTTCAGCCTATCTAGAATTTTGCTGCACTAAGCAACCTAACAGCTCAATATGGTTGCTAACATGTTGATTTCAAATAAAGTGACAGATGAAAGACGGCATTATCTATCCATGAAATAGGCTTATACCCGTATAAAAAGTGTTATATCTATCTCTGATAGGTCTACTCTAAGTCTATAATTCGACACCTTATGGATAGTGTGCTTACAGCAGCCCCTGGAGATAGACTTCGAATAAATCTAAGTGCTTTTGCTAGGTCTTGTGTTTCAATTTTA
>NZ_LNRB01000016.1:0-138635 GCF_001557945.1 Vibrio sp. CUB2
ATGAAACCTCAACTTCCTTAGCTCGGCGGCTTATACAGGTGTAGTGCGGGCAAACAAGCGGGATGTTAGCCAGCTTAAATACAGAGTCTAGAAAACCTTGTAGCGCTCTCAATGGCATAGAGAAAATGCGTTTCACCATCAGTGCGGTAGTAATGGCTAAGTCGCTGAATCGGCGAGGTCTACCACGCTTGCCTTGTTTGTTTTGTTTCCACTCAGCTATCGTTTCCTCATCAATCCAAAAGGTCAGAGAACCACGGTTGATTAAGGCTTTGTTGTACTGCTTCCAGTTAGTTGTTTTGTAACGAGGTTTAGGCATGAGGCTACGACGATTGATGGGGGTAGCCGATCAGATCGTAGCTTCTAGATTTAGTTCCATCGATTTAAGCAACAAAGCCCCATAAATACAAACAGGGCAGTACCGATTAAGGTACTGCCCTCTTATTTATAGCGACAAAATACTTAGAACAACAGAAAAGCTATCGCAAAACAAAGTTACGAATGCCTATTATTTTAGATTCTGCATCGCCCACTGCATGAATTCTTGTTGCTCTTGACGGCTTAGATCACTGAATGACTCTTTCAATGTCTTAGTGACAGCCGGAGACGCCGCGATGCTTGCTTTCGTCGATTGCGTGTTCATTGCTTTGTTGTAATCAGCCACTTCACGTTCATAGTCGCGGAACCCTTGTAGGCCGCCTTTGCGAAGTTGAACCATTGAAAACTCAACATCTTTGCCGCTTGCATCTTTCAGCGTCAGTTTCGGATCCATTTCAAATGCTTTGGCTTCTTCAATAGTGCGGAACTTATTGTATGTCAGCGTTAGCTCTGCATCTTTCGGTGCATCGAACTCAAGTAAAAGCGGCTGTGAATCAAACTTACGACGCTTGCCATCTTCAAACACAATTTGACCAACATTCACAGCAAGTTGGTTTGCACCATCTTCAACTTTGATGCTGTTGTTATCAGAGATCCACTCAGGGTAGACGAACTCACTGTTGAGAACGCGAGGAACCAATTCCGCTTGCAGAGTCAGTTGAGCAGCAAATGCAGGCGCAGAAAGGATTGCGCAAAGTCCTAATAGTGTGGTTGTTTTTTTCATCATGGTTTTCTCGTCTTATACCAATTTAGATAAGCCACTGAAACTAACAGGCCGGTCATTCCAATGGCTTATGTGAATAAGTATCAAGACAAAAAGGGCGTTTCCGCCCTTTTAACTGCTTCTATATTAGAAGTAGTATTCAACACCTACAGAGAACTCGTCGTAGTCAGCTGACTTCCAACGTGCTTTAGTGTTATCGTCTAGTTGAGACGCACCGTCACCGAAGTCTAGAGTACGTGCACGAGCGTAAAGTACTGCAGATGGGTCTACGAAGTACATGATCTGTGCAGATAGTACATCATCTGCTGTGTTGTCGATTGTCTTACCGTCACGTTCTAGGTCAAAGTTTGCTGCGTAACCCAGTTTGTACTGCCAGTCACCTGTTGTGTACATCAGACCTGCAGACATTGCATCTTGCTTCTCGTTTACACCGTTGCTTGCGTCAGCTTCCATGTATTTGTATTGAGCGAAGAAAGAGATACCGTTTTCAAACCAACCTTGAACACCTACTAGGTACGTGTTGTTTTCCCAAGTTTGACCTTCACCTTCGATGTTGCGGTTACCTTCGTACGCAGCATCCAATTGTAGTGGACCTAACTTGTAGTGAGCCGCGATGCCGCCCCAGTAATCGTCGCCTTCACCTAGACCAGCTTTGTCACCTGCACCCGCTGCGATATCTAGAGAGAATTTGTCAGCAAACATTGGAGAGTCCCAACGGATTGTGTTTGATTGACGGTCTTGGTACTTAGCACCACCGATCGCACCACCCCAGTCGTAAACATCGCCTAGACCTGGGTTAGATGCTGGCCAGTCAACCAACTCGTACATTGGAGTAAGAACACGACCTAGACGAACTTGACCCCAAGAAGCGCTTTCAAAACCTACGAATGTGTCACGCTCACCAAGGCCTGCACCTTCACCACCGAAGCTTGGGTCTACGTAGCCACCTTCGATTTGCCAAATGAACGTTGGTTCAAAGTTAGCGAATTGCTTTTTACCACGGAAGCCGATACGTGATTCGTTGTTTAGCTGCATGCCGCCCAAATCGTCGTCAGTTGCTTTGCTACCAGAATCGTAATCGCGGTACGCGGCCTGCATCGCGATAATGCCGTAAACTTCGTAAGAGAAAGAGTCTTTAGTTAGGTACTCTTTCGCTGCATCACTGTTTGCACCATCAGCAAAAGCTGAACCACTGAACATCATGCCTGTGATTGCAGTAGCAAGTAGGCTTTTCTTTAGGTAAGACATTTTTAACCCCTATATTTTTAGTTTTTTCCATTTTCAAATTCGCTAACTAGGACATTGCAGGAACTTGAAACAATGTGTGGACGGGGCAAATATGACAAACTTTTTTCGCAGTAAAAAACTTTCCAAACCGCAATCTGAGCAAGTTCAAAATCAGAAGATCAAAAGCAATATAAACCGATAATTAACAACAATTTATAGTGACAAATAAAAATATAAAAACGTCAAAACCACTCAATCTCTCTTTGTTTTTATATAAAAAGCTCAAAAATCGTGAGCGCCCTCACTCAACTTTTAGGCGTTTTAACGGAACTTTATATTCAAAGAGAAAAAACTTTGAGATAACTCGCAACAATCCCTGCACAAAGGCTGTGCAATAACGTCGATTTTGACGAATTTGTTTCGCGTCGAAAAACTTGACCTTCCCCTTGCAGGAAGGTTTATGCTCTGCTCATTACTATTATTGAGGACAAATTATGTATCAGTTCGTTGTACCTATGTCAGGGCTCAACTGCATGGGCTGTGCGAGAAAAGTTGAGAAAGCTTTACATGCCAATCACAGTGTTGAGATCATCAATTTGTCCCCGACCATGGTTGAGGTGAAAACCGAGTCCCCTCTTGCTTCTATTGTTGAATCGATCGAGTCCTTGGGTTATCACGCTGGTCACCAATATCAGTTTCACCTAGCTGGATTAAGCTGCGGCGGCTGCGTTAAGAAACTCTCTTCTTTATTAGAGGAGAATCAAGACGTCATTGCGTTTCAAGCATCGACAACCCAACTCGATATCACGACCCTACTCTCAGAGCAGCAAGTGATCGATCTTGTGGCAACTATTGGCTATACCGCTAGCCTTGATTCTATTGAAGTAGAAGAAGAAGGTTCATCAGAGCCTGAACTGGCAGAAAAGCAAAGCAATATTAAAGATGCACAGGTGCCACCAGCGAGCATTCAATTGCAAATGCTGATTCAAGGCATGACGTGTGCGAGTTGCGTCTCTTCAGTAGAGAAAGCACTTACTAACGTAGAAGGCATTGAGAAAGCACAAGTAAACCTTGCTGAGCAAAGTGCATTAGTGTTCGCCACTCAAGATACAGAAACCCTTCACCAAGCGATCGTTGAATCCGTAAAGCAAGCCGGTTACCAAGCAGAGATCTTGCAAGACGCAGCAACCCAACAAGAAAAGCAAGCGGCTCAACAACTTGCCCAACAAAAACGCTTCAAGCTAGATGCCATTGCTGGCTTAGTTGTCGGTGCGCCACTGATGTTGTGGGGAGTGTTTGGCGGCAACATGGTGATTCGCAATACGAACGACCAGTTGGCTTGGGGCGCGATTGGTATTCTGTGTCTCTTACTGCTTGCAACCGCGGGTAAGCACTTCTTTACTAACGCATGGTTAGCAGCCACTCACAAACGCGCCACCATGGATACGTTAGTCGCGCTAGGTACTGGTGCGGCGTGGTTCTATTCAATGCTTGTGGTGATTTTCCCAGACTGGTTCCCTCTTGCTTCACGCCACGTGTACTTTGAAGCGAGCGCAATGATCATCGGCTTAATTTCTCTTGGTCACTATATAGAGGCAAAAGCCAAAGCCAACACAACACGCTCACTGCAGGCTCTGATTAACCTACAACCTCAACAAGCAACAGCGATTACAGAACAAGGTGATCAACAGATCGCAGTTGAGCAAATCGCGCTAGGCATGAAACTGCGCATCAAACCGGGCGAGAAAGTGCCAGTAGATGGCGTTGTGATACAGGGTGAATCGTACATTGATGAGTCGATGCTAACCGGTGAACCCGTACCAGTGTTAAAAGCGCAAGATGCGCAAGTGTCTGCCGGTACATTAAATACCGATGGTGGATTAATCATTGAAGCAACGGGCATCGGCGCGAACACCATGTTGGCTCGAATCATTCGCATGGTACGCACGGCGCAAAGTAGTAAGCCTGCCATTGCAAAATTAGCAGACCAGATTTCATCGGTATTTGTTCCGGTCGTGGTCGGTATCGCAATCCTTGCCGCTTTGGTTTGGTTTGCTGTAGGTCCAGAACCTAAAGCCAGCTACATGCTTGTGGTAACGACTACCGTGCTGATCATCGCCTGCCCTTGTGCGCTAGGCTTAGCAACACCATTGTCGGTCACCGTTGGTGTCGGTAAAGCTGCAGAGCTCGGCATTCTGATCAAAGACGCTGACGCACTACAGTTGGCGAGCAAAATCGACACGGTCGTATTCGATAAAACTGGCACGCTTACTCAAGGTAAACCGAGTGTGCAGCAAGTATTTACTCACGCCACCAGCCAAGAGCACATGTTGGCTCTTGCATACGCGGCAGAGCGTCAATCTGAGCACCCGTTGGCAAAAGCCGTATGTGATTACGCGAGAAAGAACAATACTGAAAGTGTTGAGTTGAGCGCATTCGAGAACATTCGTGGCCGTGGCATCACCGCGACTTACCAAGCACAACCGCTACTCATTGGCTCATTGCAATTTATGCAAACCGAGCAGATTGATACCAGCTCAATGAAGCAAGCAATTGAAGATTGTGCAAACAACGCTTGGACACCAGTGGCTGTGGCTCTGAACAACGAACTGATTGGTTTAATTGCCATCGCTGACCCGATTAAATCTGATGCCAAACAAGCGGTGTCTGCATTAAAATCGCAGGGCATAAAAACCGTCATGCTCACAGGCGACAACCAACACGTTGCCAATGCTATCGGTAAAGAGCTTGGCATTGATGAAGTCATCGCTCAAGTGATGCCCGACGAGAAAGCACAACATATTGAACTGCTGCAATCTCAAGGCCGCACAGTTGCGATGATCGGTGATGGCATCAATGACGCGCCAGCCCTTGCACTAGCTGATCTTGGTGTCGCAATGGGAAGTGGCAGTGACGTGGCAATCGAAAGCTCACAAATGACCATTCTCAATACATCACCAATGGCCGTTGTGCATGCGATTGAACTCTCTCGCGCAACACTTAAGAACATGAAACAAAACTTGTTCGGCGCCTTTGTTTATAACTCGTTGGGTATCCCTATCGCCGCAGGCGTACTTTACCCAGCGTTTGGATTTTTGCTCAGTCCTGTCGTTGCTGGTGCAGCGATGGCACTGTCTTCAATCACGGTCGTCAGTAATGCAAATCGACTACGACTGTTTACCATTAAGTAAGCGACACTTCTTCTCGAGGATATTATGAAGTTGAAACTATTGACCTTTACAATGCTTGCTGTCACATCGGCGAACGTATTAGCCGCTGATGTCATCAACCACAAATCGCCATACTGTGGCTGCTGTGGCGAATGGACAAAACACATGGAAGAGAACGGCTTTACTGTGGAAGAAAAGCTGCATGATGACATGAATGCGATCAAACGCGATTTGGGCATCAAGAACGAACAGCTTTACTCTTGCCACACCGCAGAGATCGATGGCTACGTATTTGAAGGTCATATTCCTGCAGACGACATTAAAGCGTTTTTGGAAAACCCACCTCGAAATGCAAAAGGCCTGACTGTACCGGGCATGCCAATGGGCTCACCGGGCATGGAGTACGGTGATAAGAAAGACAGCTACGCTGTATACGCCTACAACGAGAAAGGTCAGGTTTACGAATACCGCTACCACAAAGGTAACGACCAATAAAAACAAAGCCCAGCGATTCAAACCGCTGGGCTTTTTCTTAATGGACAGTTAAGACAAACTTTTTAATTAGAAGCCGTAAGACGCACCGAACACGAACGCGTTGTTCACTAGGCTGTCACCCGCTGAGTTTTCTGCACCGTGAGCTTGGCTACGGAACTCAAAGTATGGCTGTACGCCTTTACGAGTCCATGTTGCACGCAACTCGTGGTCCATGGTCTCTGCTTCAATCATGTAAACGTTGTTGTAGCTGAAGGTCACGTCTTCATTCATCGCGTAACCAATGCGGTTATCCATGCGGTAATCTGTATCAGCATCAGCGTCTGTCGCATCAATGTGTGCACGAGTACGGTTGCTTAGCGAGATACCGTTATCGAAGTTGTAACCGATTTTAACCAAAGGACGGTATTGGATGCTCTCACCCGCAGAGAATAGGTGTTGGTAACCTGCTGCAACCCATAGGTGATCAGTGATGTTAAATGCTTGCTCACCACCCACAGTGATTGCTGGAGTTGTGTTACCTGCGCCGCCGTTTTCAGTTTCTAGTTTACCTAGTTGAATGCCGTCAAACTCAGTGTAAACCGTGAAGCCGCCGAATTGGTTATCGAAAGTGTGGCCTGCTTCTAGCGTTGATGTCATGTCCGAACCGTGGATTCGGCCATCATCGTGGAATTGGATGTTACCCGTTACGTAAGATGAGCCTGCGAAAGCGCTTGATGCGAAAACAAGAGAAAGTGCACTTAGTGCAAAAACGTTTTTCATAATTACTGCCTTTATTTGTTCACGTTATGCGATGAGATGTCCGGCTATCACTTGCCCTTCATCGCAAACATTGGGATGTGCCTCCCTGGCGACAGCAATACTGCGCAATTTAATTCGCATTGAAAAATAAATCGTTTAAAACAGTGATCCAATTCAAATCGACATTTTCGAAATCCAAGAATGTTTATTAAATACAATACCTTGCTATAAAACCTAAAAATTCGTCAAAAAAATAAAGTGTGAACTCAGGCTAGTTACACTCTCAAATCAAGCACTAAACAAGCATCAAGATCACACTATTCTTTTCTTTCTAAATTACGAACTTAATTATCAGTAAAAAATAATCAGACATTGATCACGCTTATTTTCCGTAGAAAAATAAACAAAGCCCCCAACATAAGTTGAGGGCTTTGAGTAAGGAACAATGATTTTAGTGAATGATTAGCAGAATTACTTCACGCTAGTCACGCGGCTTGTCTTCTCGCCTGTTGCAGATACAGAGCGAATAAACACTTCACCTTTCACATTTGGACGAGCATTGTCTGCGTAAGTTAGCCAGTTCTTGCCGTCTAGAGAGTATTGAAGCTTCACACCTGGGAACTGAACGTTCATTGCTAGCTTGCCATCTTCTACTTTCGCACCTGGTACAGGTAGGCGGTAGTCGATACCTGATTTCTCTAGCTTAGCCAGTTCACGTTGACCAAGAACGTTCGCAAAGCGGTTGTAGTCTTGGTTTAGCGCAGCTTTGTCTACTAGGTTAGAGTTTTGCGAGTATTCAACACCCACTTTGTAGTCGTTTTCCCAATCAGCACGGTGCCATGCACGCTCAGCGGCTGCTAGTACGCGAGGGAATACCATGTACTCGTATTGCTCGTCGTTACGTACTGTCTCAGACCAAAGCTGTGCTGATAGACCGTAGAAAGGTTTCGCTTCGATTTCACCTTTACCAGTGAAGCCATTGCCATCACGGTCTACTGAGGTTTCTGCGTTCTGAGGCATGTTCTCTGGTGCAAAACCAAACATCTTACGAGTATCTGTTGCACGTGTTGCCCAGTAGTAACCACGCTCTTTCGGGTCAACTTCGTATGGCATGTCCATGTACACGTAGTCTGGGTTAGAAACGATCACGTCGTAACCTTTCTTAGACCACTCGTACACTGATGATGTGCCACCCCAGTAAAGAACGTCCCAGAAGTTAACACGTGTGTTTTCTGTTGCGAACGCTTTCTCACCTTCACTGTATTTAAGACCATCTTGCCAAGCTTGGAAATTTGGAATGCCCTTCTCTGCCACAATCTTAGACACTTCTTCTGCAAAGTGACTTGGTAGATGAGCAAAGTCGCTTACCGTACCGTCTGCAATTAGCGTCTGACATTGTGGAGATTGTGCGAACGGCTTGTCTTGTTTAGACAGGTCAATCGTACCTTTCCAGCTTACTTTGTCTTCAGCGTTCACATCTTGGAAACCAGCGCCTAGCTTGATGTTCTTCGCTTCGTCACCACCAAAGTGCCATGTTGTTAGCGGCGTTCCTGCTTCTTGGTGCATTGCTGCTACTTCTGAAATCACTTTATCAACAAAGCGAGTTGAAGATTCCATACATGGGTTGATGAAGCTTTGCTTGTTGTAGAACTGAACCGTCGTTACGTTTGATGTATCTTGAGGATCCATCAGGCGGAACTCGTTCGCTTCTGCTTCTTTACCTTCTTCCATTAGGCGGTCGTAACGTGCTTCCATTGATACCACTGCTGCACGAGCGTGCGCTGGCATATCGATTTCAGGAATCACTTCGATGTTACGCGCTTTCGCGTACTTCAAGATGTCCACGTAGTCTGCTTTGCTGAAGAAGCCAGAACCAAAGTTGTCTGTCGTTGCACCTGAGCCAAGCTGAGGCAGTAAACAGCTTTTCTCTTCCAAATCGAAACAACGGTTAGCACCCACTTCAGTCAGCTCAGGCAGACCCGGGATTTCTAAACGCCAGCCTTCATCATCCGTTAGATGAAGGTGTAGTTTGTTCATCTTGTACGCTGCCATTTGGTCAAGCGTTGCAAGAATTGCGTCTTTAGAGTGGAAGTTACGAGCCACGTCCACCATCACACCACGGTAATCAAAACGCGGCGCATCTTTAATAGACAGTTGTGGTAGAGAATCAGCATTTTGGCTATCTACCAGGCCAAAGATAGATTGTACTGCGTAGAAAGCACCTGCTTGGTCAAACGCTTTAATCGCAATACCGTCGCCTTTGATGCTCATTTCGTAAGCACCAGATTTTGCTAATTCACCGGTGAAGTCTGCAGGAACAACAGTGATGCTTACAGGAAGATCACCACGAACATCCACACCTACCACTTCTGCACGATCTTGAATTGCTGCGTATTGAGTCGCATCGAATGCGTCTTTAGGCAGCGCGATACCCGCCGCGATATCTACCGTACCTTTACCTGCTTCAACAGACATTGGCGTTGGTAGTAACGTGGTTGATACGTCTTGTTTTGCTAGGTCTTCGTTCTTCTCGAAACGAGACACAGCGTTTGCAAATACGTTGTTGTCATCTGGCGTACGTTTTAGGTTGTTACCCTCAAGGCCAGTCACGAAAGATGCAACGTCTTCTGTGTTAAGAGAAGCGATCATCTTAGGCTCTGCATTTGGTGCAGCAACGAAGGCGCCTGGCATGAAGTCAGTTTCAAATAGCTGCCAGTATTCAGCAACAAGAGGAAGCACAACCTCTTCACCCGCAGCAAAACCATCAAACTTATCTGTTGGTTCTAGTTTGTGTAGGTCACCCGTTACGCGAGAGATTTTGAACTGCTCGTTTTCAACATCCAAAATCAGACGAATGCTGTGGAAGTAAATAGCCCAATCTTTAGAGTCAACCGCTTCACCTTGGTTAACTAGCGTCATGTTTACTTTGTTACAAGACGCCCACTCAGCACCCATGTCTTGACATGCAAGACCTTCATTTGCGCCGTGGTTAGTCAACACTTCATATTGAATATCAAGGTTGTCAGCCAATGAGTTTACAACTTGTTGCTCAGAGTTTTGTAGTGAAGAGCAACCTGCCAATGTAGCGATAACAGAAGCAGCAATCAGACTATGTTTCAACATCTTACTTTCCCCAAAAAGTCAGTGGTTCAAAACGACATTTATCAAAAATGGTGAGCACCTAAATGCGAGGCGCTTAACAGTTGCATTCAACATACAAGCAGTTATTTCTAAGCGTAAAATTAATGGAACTAAGAAGTGATCCAGCTCAAATTCAGCTTCAAGCAGAAAAATATAAACATATTAATTTCAATCACTTAGTCAAAACGTTAAAAACGACCAACTTTTTTTGACGAGTTTGTTGCGATCTCAATCACGAATATTGATGGGGTTCGACTGGTTTTATAGGATTTTGATCACTATTGGTTATTAAGTGAACCATTAACAACAAACTCAATTGAAACGCTTTCGTGAATTAGCTCTCATTTCTCCGCCGTTAAAACTCGTCAATATTTTTAAAAATGACGATTTTGCCGAACCGTGTTATAGATAAGATGCATATTGAATTCGAGGAGCAAAATATGTTTCGACTCTTGTCCGTAATGTCATCTCTGATCGTCTTTTTTACTTCTTATTCAGTTCAAGCCGAGCCACAGCATTGGCTAGCAAAGAAAGGCGATATGGAATACATGATTATTGGCTCCGTCCATGTCGGTGACAAAACCATGTACCCATTGCCAAAAGCCGTCACCCAGTTCCTCAAAAACAGTGATGGCTTAATCATCGAAGCCGATGTTCGAAATACTGAAGGCGTGACCTACCCAAAAACTGCATTTCTGGCCAAAGATGTTTTAGATAGAACCCAGCGCAAACATCTTGCTGAGATAGCCAATGACTTAGGCCTACAAGAAGCACAGTTACTCAATGCGCCGCCATGGTCTGCGGCTTTAACCATTCAATTGATGTTGGTAAACAAACTGGGTTATGCATCCGACCAAGGTGTCGACATGCACTTGATTAACCTAGCCGATAAAAAGCAAGTGCCGGTGCTGCCTTTGGAAAGTGTGCAGTTTCAATTGGATTTGATCGCAGGACAAAAAGATGGTGGTAAAGAACTACTGCTTTCTTCGATTGAAGAATACGATGGTGGTGAAAAACTGGTGCAATGCTTGATCGACAGCTGGAAGAGCGGTGACGGCAGCACATTAGAAGAAGCATCCATGAGCGAACAATCGAGCGATGAGTTCAACGAGGCTTTCTTGTATGACCGTAACCGAGATTGGGCTGAAAAATTAGATTCTGGCAGCGTGTTACCGAAGAAGTCAGGCCAATACACAATTGTTGTTGGCAGCTTGCACTTGGTCGGTAAAGACAACCTGATTGAACTGCTCGAAAAACGCGGCTTTACGATTGAACCACTTGGCAATACACGTAAGGCAGACTGCGATATCTAATCAATAGCTTTTTTAGATAGCCGGGATTAGGGATTCGCGGGATTAGGGATTCGATTGGACTGGCATTCCAGACCCCGACCCTCTGGTTCCAAACAAATATCACCAAATACGAAAAAGGCTCTACATTTCTGTAGAGCCTTTTTCTTAATATGGTCGGTGAAGAGGGATTCGAACCCCCGACCCTCTGGTCCCAAACCAGATGCGCTACCAAGCTGCGCTATTCACCGAGATGTTTAACTGAGGACTTATCCCCGTCAACGGATGCGTATATTACGGATTCTTTAGAGAGACGCAAGCGATTTTTACAAAAAAACCTAATGTCTTAATTCGATTGACGATTTACTGAACACTAGCACGTGAAATGTGACTAAGAACCCACAATAAAATACAGATTATTAACCTTGGCAACATAATTGATCCAGATCAGTGTGCAAAAAAACACCACCCATTAACGTTATCCATGTCGGGAACATCTTGGAGGAAACATATGGACTTTTGGCTTGAACTCCTATTTGGTAATGCGGTGGGACTATCGTCAATGATAGTAATCTTTGGGACAATTGGACTGATGTTGTTTTTCAGCGGTTTCTTCATTTACAAGATCATGAACGACAAATCTCCTCACTAGATCTCGCTTAGCTCTAGAAACGCTTTGCACCGGAGTTGGTAACCTGCCTGCTCCGGTTTTTTATTTGATCCCAGTACACCACTCGTTGATATAATCTAACTATTCCTACCCTGTTCTTTATGAGATTGCCGTTATGTCTCAAGACAACGATTTTGATCTGTTCCAACAGATGATGGGCGATGTAAAACCTATCGACCAAGACACTGCCGAGCATAAAAAAGTGCACCAAGTGACGGATGCTCAACTGGCGAAACGCGAAGCTGCAATTTGGCTTACGGAAGATGATCCAGAATACTTATCGATTGACCATGCAGAAATGCTCAAACCCGATGACTTTATCGAGTTCAAACGCGATGGTGTACAAGATGGCGTATACCGCAAGCTGCGCCTTGGTAAGTACCCGATTCAAGCTCGACTTGATCTGCACCGCAAAACGCTAAAAGAAGCGCGCGACGAAGTCGTTAAATTCCTCAAGCAATGTATTGAGATGGACATCCGAACGGTCGTCATCGTGCATGGCCGTGGCGAACGTTCAAATCCACCAGCATTAATGAAGAGTTTTGTCGCGAGTTGGCTGCAACAAATTCGTGAAGTGCAATGTGTTCACAGTGCACAACGATTCCATGGTGGCAGTGGTGCCGTGTACGTTCTATTAAGAAAGAGTGCTGAAAAGAAAATGGAGACCCGTGAACGTCATCAAAAACGTTTAGGCTAACCGGATTCTCGGTGCTAGAATGCCCGACCTTATCTCACCTTGCTGCTTTAATTAGCAGCAGGTACTTCTATTAACCGCCGTTGTGAAACGTTAGGAGACTTACATGTCACAAGACAACGCAAAACGCTTAAACAAATACATCAGCGAAACGGGCTTCTGCTCGCGTCGTGAAGCAGACCGTCTTATTGAGCAAGGCCGTGTCACGATTAATGGTCAACAACCAGAGATGGGCACAAAAGTACTGCCAGGCGATGATGTGTGCGTAGATGGCAATCCTGTTGCAGCGAAAGAAAAACCAATTTACATCGCGTTGAACAAACCAACTGGTATCACTTGTACTACTGAGCGTGATATTCCGGGCAACATCGTTGATTTCATCGGTCACAAAAAACGTATCTTCCCTATCGGCCGTCTGGATAAACCTTCCGATGGTTTGATCTTTCTAACCAACGATGGCGACATCGTAAACAAGATCCTACGTGCTGGTAACAACCACGAGAAAGAATACGTAGTGCGTGTTGATAAGCCAATCACAGGTGAATTCCTTAAGCAGATGTCGAGCGGTGTGAAGATCCTTGATACAGTAACTCTGCCTTGTAAAGTAGAGAAAGAAACCAAATTCTCTTTCCGTATCGTACTGACTCAAGGTTTGAACCGTCAGATCCGTCGTATGTGTGAAGCGCTAGGCTATGAAGTATTCAAGCTGCGTCGCGTACGTATTATGAACATCTCACTTGATGGCATTCCTAACGGTAAATGGCGTTACCTAAGTGACGACGAAGTGGCAGAGATCCTAGCAATGTGTGAAGGCTCTGTGGGAACAGAAGAAGCATCAAAAACAGATTCTAGAGGCCGCAACATTCGTAAAGCGACCGACGCAAAACTGTTTGATAGCCGTGAAGAGAACCAAGATTCTACTGCTCGTCGCAACCAGAAAACACGTACTTTCCGTGGCAACAACGCAGATGAATTCCGTCATGCACCGAACTCGAAGAAAGGCCAACAGCGTCGTCAGCGTGATGATGAAGGCGGACGTCCAACAAAAGAGCATTACAAAGCGAAACCACAAGGTGAACGCAGCAGACCACAAGGCGAGCATGGTAAATCGCACCGTAAGCCAGATGCATCGAGCAATACGCACTCAGCAAACAAACCTCAATCACCGAGTAAGCCTAAGCAGCATTACATGAATCCAAATGCCGCGAAGCCAAGCAAACCAGCTAAACGCACTGGTGGTACATTGAGTCTGAAGAAATAACGCTTCACTGACTGGCAAGATCAAAAAGGACGCTCATGGGCGTCCTTTTTATTGTATAGAGAAAACCCCCAGCTAGGCTGGGGGTTCCGTAAAGCTTACAGCTATAAGTCAGTTATATAACCCCTTTCAATTTGATAAAAACGTCTTGTGGTCTGGCAACTGCAAGAGTTAATTAAGAATTGAAAGGGGGTCCCAATGGGGGACGAAAAGAGCTTAGCGCATACGCGATGGAACTGTAAATATCATGTGGTCTTTGCACCTAAGTACCGAAGGCAGGTGTTCTATGGTGAGAAACGAAGGGCAGTAGGCGAGATACTTAGAAAACTATGTGAATGGAAGAACGTGAATATTATTGAAGCGGAATGCTGCGCAGATCATATTCATATGCTTTTAGAGATACCACCGAAGATGAGTGTTTCCTCGTTTATGGGGTATTTGAAAGGAAAAAGTAGCCTGATGCTCTATGAGCGATTTGGAGATTTGAAGTTTAAGTACAGGAATCGAGAATTTTGGTGTCGAGGGTATTATGTCGATACGGTAGGAAAAAACACCGGCAAGATACAAAGTTACATAAAGCACCAACTAGAGCAGGATAAAATGGGAGAACAATTGTCGATCCCGTATTCAGGTAGCCCGTTTACGGGTCGCAGGAAATAGTCATATGCAAATGTCAGATCACTACGCGCCTGCTAGGGCGCTGCCAGTAGGAGAGCCTTATAGGCGCATATGAAAAACCACCGGCTATGCCGGTGGATAATTTTTTTTGTCATGTATTTAGAGGCAAAGAGGGGCAAACTGACCACGAGTTAAGCTCAATAAATCTTTCGGTGCTAACTCGATTTCTAAACCACGTTTACCTGCACTCACACAGATTGTGTCTTGCTCTGTTGCGCTTTCGTGCAAAAAAGTCGGTAGTGCTTTCTTCTGCCCCAGTGGGCTAATCCCACCAACAACATACCCTGTGGTCTTTTGCGCGATTTCCGGATCGGCCATATCAGCCTTTTTGCCCTTCGCTGCTTTCGCCGCCAGTTTTAGGTTCAGCTTTTGATCAACAGGGATAATCGCAACTGCAAGGTTCTTTGGCTCGCCATTCAAGCAGAACAACAAGGTTTTGAATACTTTCTTTGGATCTTGTCCCAATACCTCAGCCGCTTCTAGTCCATAGCTGTCTGCTCTTGGATCGTGCTCGTATTGGTGAATGGTGTGTGTAACTTTTTTCTTTTTCGCAAGATTAATGGCCGGAGTCATCAAGATTCTCCTTATAAAACAAAAAACGCTGCACCTAGTGAGGGGCAGCGCTTTAAGTTAATGGTATCAGCGACTTTGAGTCAATCGCTTTTTACTTGTAAACGATGTCACCAGAAGGCGCGTACTCATTTACATCAATTGGACTGTGTGACTCCAAGAACTCTTTCAGTACCTCAGCATCCGTAAAGCCCGTGTTGACGTAACCCGGATGAGTATTTACTTTCGGGTAACCATCACCACCTGACGCATTGTAGCTTGGTACGGTAAAGCGGTATTGACCATCTAGGCGAAGTTGTTTTTCACCGATGAAAACATTCGATACTTTGCCATTTTCAACTGTCATGGTAATGCCAGCAAACTGAGCGTAAGCGCCAGAATCAACGGGTTTGGTCGCAACGACGTTTAAGTAATCAAGCACTTCTTTACCCGACATATCGACGTAAGACACCATGTTGCCAAATGGCTGAACCGTCAGCACGTCTTTGTAAGTGATGTCGCCCGCTTCAATCGAATCACGTACACCGCCTGAGTTCATCACAGCAAAATCCGCTTTAGCGCGCTCCATGTGAGCTGTTGCAATCAAACGACCAAGGTTAGTTTGTTGGAAACGAACGACGTTGCGGTCACCTTCCAGCTTTCCGTTAGATTCGGCAATTTTCACATTCAACTGACCCTGACCTTTTTCTTGGTAAGGGCGAAGGAAATCCAACATTGCTGAGTCTTGTGCGATTTCATCTTGAACCAAGACACGTTGAGACTCACCGTTCACTTTGATTTTCTTCTTCAAGTTAACCGGAATCAGATCGTAGCTCACCATCGACAATTCGCCGTTGCGGAACTCGTAATCAGCACGACCAACGTACTTACCCCACTCGTACGCTTGCACAATGTAAGTACCGTTTTGCTCATCTGGCTTACATTCGTCACCCGGCTTAAAGTTCTTCTTAATGACGTTAGGGCCTTCCATACAAACTGGCTCTTGTGAGTGCCCACCCACAATCATGTCCAAATCACCTTCATTTAGGTAGCGAGCCAAGGCAACGTCACCCGGAGCATTCACACCACGGTTGCCGTTTTCGTAGTGACCCATGTGTGTCACTGCGAAGATAAGATCTGGCTTTTCAGTTTGCTTTAGTTCAGCAATCAGCTTTTTCGCTTCTTCTTTCGGGTCGCGGAAATCAACCTCGCTGATGTATTCTGGGTTACCCAGTTTTGCCGTGTCTTCTGTCGTAAGGCCAATCACCGCAATCTTGATGCCTTGCTTGTTGAACATGGCATAAGGTTGGAACAATCGCTCACCGGTTTCTTTGTCGTAAATGTTGGCAGACAGCATCGGGAAGTTTGCCCACTCTTGTTGTTTGAACAACACTTCCAGTGGGTTATCGAATTCGTGGTTACCCAGCGCCATCGCGTCGTAACCAATCTTACTCATGCCTTTGAAGTCAGGCTCAGCATCTTGTAAGTCAGACTCAGGAACACCTGTGTTGATATCACCACCTGATAGTAGAAGCACGCTACCGCCTTCGGCTTGAATCTCTGCACGCAGTTCATCAATCAGCGTCTTACGTGCCGCCATGCCGTACTCACCGTACTTGTTTTGCCAAAAACGACCGTGGTGGTCATTGGTGTGCAGTACGGTCAGTTTGTAAGTTGTGTCTTCATTCCATTCGTGTGCTGGTTGCGTGGCACATCCGGCAAGAGTTGCCAAGATAGCTGCGCTCAAAGCGGTTTTTACAATCAGGCGTTGCTTCATTGTTTTACCTTTTTATCGTCTGGGGTCCACTGCATTACGCGCTCAGCAACCAAGAAACGGAGTTCTTATTGTGCTAAAACGCGCAAACTTGGCGCTAGTGTAAATCACTAAGGTATTGATTTCATGTTTCTGCGACGCACTTTACTCATAGCGAACCAGTTCGCCGCAAATCTAAGCAAATTATAGACATAATCAAAGTGGTGTAAGGAAGCGAGAAAAGGATAGTGAGGCAGAATCAATGTGCCGATACAAAAATGGCCAGCACATAGGCTGACCATTTCATTTAAACATTCACAGCAACCGATTATTTGATATCGATGTCTGCAAAGCTCTTGATTAGATCGTCTAGCGATTTCATTTGCGCTAGGAACGGCTCAAGTTTGTCTAGCGGCAGCGCAGATGGGCCATCACAACGTGCTTGATCTGGGTTCGGGTGCGCTTCAATAAATAGACCTGCAATGCCTGTTGCTAGACCTGCTTTCGCCAGTTCAACCGTTTGTTCACGACGACCGCCAGATGCCGCGCCCGATGGGTCACGCATTTGTAGTGAGTGCGTTACGTCAAAGATGATTGGGCTGCCTTTCGATGCGTTTTTCATCACACCAAAACCAAGCATATCAACCACTAGGTTGTCGTAACCGTGGCAAGAACCGCGCTCACAAAGGATGATGTTTTCGTTACCACACTCTGCAAACTTCTCAACGATGTTACCCACTTGACCAGGGCTCATGAACTGAGGTTTCTTAACGTTGATCACCGCACCTGTTTTTGCCATTGCTTCAACAAGGTCAGTTTGACGAGCAAGGAATGCAGGAAGCTGGATAACGTCAACCACGTCAGCCACTGGTTGAGCTTGTGCTTCAGTGTGAACATCAGTGATGATCTTCACGCCGAACGTGTCTTTCAGTTCTTGGAAGATTTTCATGCCTTCTTCTAGACCTGGGCCACGGTATGAGTGAACAGAACTGCGGTTTGCTTTGTCGAACGACGCCTTAAACACGTATGGGATGCCAAGCTTGTCCGTTACTTTTACGTAGTGCTCACAGATCTGCATAGCAAGATCACGAGACTCAAGAACGTTCATACCTGCAAATAGGGTGAATGGCTTGTCGTTAGCAACTTGAATGTCGCCAATATTAACGATTTTCTGTTCCATTTTGATTCTCTTTTATCTGTCTTCGACATGCCGTTCGAGCATGCCGATAAAATTAGTGAAGCGTAACGTGCTTTTCGCTCATGGCGTTAACTTGTGATTTTAGTAGCTCTGATGCCGGATCGTCTGGGCATTGGTCAATAAAGTACTGAAAATCAGACACCGCTACCTGATGGCAATCCAACTGCTGGAAGATAAAACCACGATCACGAATTTCGTATGGGTCATCAGGTACAAACGTCAACGCAAGATTGGTACAGCGCAGCGCCAATGTGTAACGCTCTTCACGTAACATGGCGCTCTTGATCAACGCCAACCAGCGACCAATTACAGTCGGGTTATCCGCTTCTTCAAAGTGTTCTGGCTTTAATGTAGCCAGCGGACCTTCTTGACCAATCAACCAAGCTTGAAGGATTTTCTCACCGACATACTCACCATTAAATGGGTTAATGTAGTCTGGTGTTTTGTGCATCCAATCCACTTTGATCAAAAACTGAGTCGGGAATGTCACCCCTTTCATCGGGAAACCAAGACGGTTGCCCAAGTAAAGTAAGATGGCACCAAGGCTTACCGGAATGCCTTTTTTGCGCTCCAACACCTTGTCGATAAAGCTGTTGTCAGAGATAAAGTACTCTTGCTCGTCGCCTTTAAAGCCCCACTCATAAAAGAATAAGCGCAGAAACGATTCGAAACGTTGTTCTTCATCCGTCTCGTGAACCAAGATAGCTTCCGCTTCTTTATAAAGGCGTTCTAGTTCCAGTTTTGCCCAATGGACATTGGTGTCTGGGTTGATGGAATGGTTTAGCTCTAACGCGCCTTCCACCAACGCCATGTTGTCAAAATCTTCGTCAAAAAACTCAAGCATGAAGATTACCCAAATAGGTTTGGATTTTTAGATACTGCAATATTGGCGGCCATGACTAACCAGCCCAGAGCGCCAAAGAAGGCAAAAATTCTCAGCAGCTTGTTTTTCGCCATTTTCAGAGCGAAGAAACCAAGAGCGATGTACGCTAGCACACAAGTGATCTTGTTGGTTAGCCAAGGTGCAGCATCCGTAAATGGAATGAAGCCGGTCACCATAATTAGGCCGATACCTGACAACAATAGTGCCGTATCAACAATATGTGGGATAACTTTCAAGAAGCGATTGTTGCGCTTTGGAGAATCCATCATCAACAATACAAATCGGATCGATAGCAGCGTCGCGCTCAATGCGATCGTTACTAAGTGAATGTGTTTTAGAGCTACGTACATTTTCTTTCTCTTTTATAAGTTACTGCTGACTTGCTCGTTATTATTGCGGCTTGTAACAACCGAGCGTCACTCGATCGTTATCACCATAGTCTTTTTCCGTAACGACTTGTTCAAAACCAAAGTGCGTCATGATCTCACGAACGGCTTCGCCCTGATCATAACCATGTTCGAACGCGAGCCATCCACCTTCTTGCAAATATTGACGAGCAAGATCTGAGATATGGCGAATATCCGCGAGACCATTCTCATCGGCAACTAGTGCCGATTTTGGTTCGAAACGCACATCTCCTTGAGAGAGGTGTGGGTCTTTTTCGTCGATGTACGGTGGGTTGGAGACAATTAAAGCAAACTTTGTTCCGCTGGCAATAGGTTCGAACCAACTACCTTGATCAAACGTCACATTTTTGATGTTTAATCGCGAAGCATTGTGCTCAGCCAGCTCTTTCGCCTCTTGCTTAAGATCGATACCCATCACTTGGCGATTTGGCATCTCGGACGCCAATGCTAAAGCTATCGCACCAGTGCCTGTGCCAAGGTCTAAGATCGGTCCCGTTTGTCCGAAAGTCTTATCTAATGCGACTTCAACCAAACGTTCAGTATCTGGTCTTGGGATCAATGTGGATGGCGAGACTTTAAGAGGTAAAGACCAAAACTCACGTTCACCAATGATGTAAGCCACGGGCTCACCAGCGATGCGTCGTGCCAAGAGTGCATCAAATTGAGCTTGTTGCTCGGTTTCTAATGCTCTTTCTGGCCAGGTCAGTAGGTAGGTTCTTGGTTTGCCAAGGACATGGCAAAGAAGGACAGCTGCATCGAGAGAAGGCGACTCTTTGCCGCCTTCTGTCAGAATTGCCGTCGCACTTTTCAGTGCTTGCTCAATAGATTGAACTTGGCTCATCGATTAGCCGTTCTCAGCTAGCGCCGCTAGTTGGTCTGCTTGGTGCTCTTGAACCACTGGATCGATCAGGCTTTGTAGATCACCTTCCATCACTTCGTTCAAACGGTAGATGGTTAGGTTGATACGGTGATCAGAAACACGACCTTGTGGGTAGTTGTAAGTACGGATGCGGTCACTACGGTCACCAGAACCTAGTAGGTTACGACGTGTGTCAGACACTTCTGCCGCACGACGCTCTTGCTCCGCTTGAACGATACGCGCAGCAAGTACTGCCATCGCTTTCGCTTTGTTCTTGTGTTGTGAACGCTCGTCCTGACACTCTACTACTGTACCAGTTGGTAAGTGAGTAATACGGATTGCAGAATCCGTGGTGTTAACGTGCTGACCCCCCGCGCCAGATGCACGGAAAGTATCGATTTTCAGGTCTGCAGCTTTGATTTCTGGCAGATCCGCTTCTGGGATTTCCGCCATAACCGCTACGGTACACGCAGAAGTATGAACACGACCTTGAGATTCTGTAGCAGGAACACGTTGTACACGGTGACCGCCTGACTCAAACTTCAATACGCCGTATGCACCGTCGCCGCTCACTTTCGCGATCATCTCTTTGTAACCACCGTGTTCTGCTTCGTTAGAAGACATCACTTCGATACGCCAACCACGCTTCTCTGCGTACTTACTGTACATACGGAACAAATCACCCGCGAAGATACCTGCTTCATCACCGCCTGCACCAGCACGGATTTCAAGGAAACAGTTACGATCATCGTTTGGATCTTTTGGAAGAAGAAGAATTTGTAGCTCATCAGTCAGACGCTCGATCGCACCTTTTGCTTCTTTGATTTCTTCCTGCGCCATTTCACGCATTTCTTCGTCGTCTTCGTTAGCCATATCTTCAGCAGCGATGAGATCATCTTGCGCTTGTTGATACGCTTGGAAGCAATTAGTAACTTCTTCTAGCTGAGAGTACTCTTTTGATAGAGCGCGGAATTTATCCTGATTTCCAATTACATCAGGATCACCAAGAAGATGTTGAACTTCTTCGTAACGTTCTACTAGCGTTTCTAGCTTAGTCAGAATAGAGGCTTTCATAGTGTCGTTTTCTTAATAAAAAGCGTGAGTTACAGATCATCCAAACCAAGGGTCTGGCGGATAACCGTTAATTTTGCTGGTTCGCCCTGCTCGGCCGCACTTTGTAGCGCACGAGTTGGGGCGTGAATCAGTTTGTTGGTGAGTTTATTACTAAGCTCGCGCAGCACTTTTTCTGGGTCTGCGCCCGTTGCCAATGATTGTAGGCTCTTACTTAGCAAATCTTCACGAATTTCGTTGGCCGATTTACGATAATCACGAATACTGTCCACCGCTTGGAGTGAACGTAGCCACGTCATAAATGCCGCGCTTTCTTCGCTGACGATCGCTTCTGCTTGAATCGCTTCTACTTTACGTTGTTCAATGTTGCTATCGATGATCGACTGCAAGTCATCCACCGAGTACAAGTAAGCATCATTCAATTCACTGACCTGCGCTTCCACATCACGTGGTACCGCAATATCCACCAAGAGCATCGGCTGGTGACGACGTTTCTTCAACGCAGTCTCGACCATCCCCTTACCAATAATAGGCAGTGGGCTCGCCGTTGAGCTGATCACGATGTCTGCTCTTGATAAATGGTCCGGAATTTCATTCAAGCTGATCACTTCTGCCCCAAATTGCTCCGCTAACACAAGAGCACGCTCTCGAGTACGGTTTGCAACAATCATCTTAGTACAGCCGTTCGACGCCAAGTGCTTCGCCACCAATTCGATGGTTTCACCTGCGCCAACCAACAATACTGTTGAGTCAGACAGTGATTCAAAGATGTGTTTCGCCAGTGTACATGCAGCATAAGCTACCGACACGGCGTTACCACCAATATCAGTTTCTGTTCGAACACGTTTTGCGACTGAGAAAGTCTTTTGGAACAACTTATCAATCGACGCATCCACCGCCTGATGATCTCGGGAATCAGAAAACGCTTGTTTTACCTGACCCAAAATCTGAGGCTCACCTAGTACCAGTGAATCAAGGCCGCAAGAAACACGCATCAAGTGCTTAATCGCCGCTTGCTCTTCATGGACATAAAGGCTGGGCATCAAATCTTCTTGATTAACTTGATGGAACTGGGCTAGCCAGTCGATAAGCTTATTTCGCGCTCCTTGCTTCACGTCGCAGTACACTTCGGTACGGTTACAGGTAGAAACAATCACACTGCCATTTACGGCTTCATGGTCTCTGAGTTGCTCAAGTGCTGGGCCCAATTTATCGGGTCCGAACGCCACTTTCTCTCGCAAGTCAACAGACGCTGTATTGTGATTGATTCCAATAGCAAGCAAGGACATCTAACGTGGTATCTCTGAGATCGGTTATAAAATAGGTTCAGAATTTTACTGTAAGCACGCATTTATTGAAAGGGTAAGCCGGATTTGTTTTCCTTCGCTCGGCTTTTCAATGCTATAGTTGTGAGCGATTACCGATGAAACTGATTAATAAGCCATCAAACATGACCTTACGCTCCTTTCTCATCTTGCTCTTATCGAGCCTAGTACTCGCGGGTTGTAGTTCTGTTCCTGAAAGTGTCACCAGCGTAGAGTGGCAAGCGCACGAACAGCGACTGGAAACCATTGATAACTTTCAAGCTACAGGCAAACTTGGCTACATTGGCCCTGATCAAAGACAAAGCCTGAACTTTTTCTGGAAGCATTCTTCCGCCTTAAGTCAATTGCGCTTAACCACTCTGCTTGGTCAAACCGCATTAAAGCTCACGATTACCCCGCAAGGCGCGACGGTCGAAACGTACGATGATCAAGTACTCTCTGCTCGTGACGCTAACCAACTCATTTTCCGTTTGACCGGTTTGATGATGCCCGTCGACCACATGCCAGATTGGCTACTCGGCTTACCAACCGATGCAGACTCTTTCCAGCTTTCACCAACCAACACGTTACAAGCGCTCGATAAACAGATCGGCCCGAATGATTGGAACATCGCTTATCAACGCTATGGCGACATTGAATGGCATCAACAGACATTGCCTCTACCAAACAAGTTAAAGCTGAGCACAGCAGACGTAAAAATTAATTTAGTGATCACAAAATGGAACATCACCCAATGATCGATATTTCAACCCGCTGGCCATCTCCGGCGAAATTGAATCTCTTTCTTTATATCAATGGCCGAACCGAAAATGGCTACCACGAGCTACAAACACTATTCCAATTCGTCGATCACGGCGATGAACTCACTATTCAAGCAAACGACTCAGGTGAGATCACCATTTCACCTGAGATTGAAGGTGTTCCTCTAAAAGACAACTTGATCTGGAAAGCTGCCACGGCGTTGCAACGCTACGCAAATTGCTCATACGGTGCCCATATTGATCTTCATAAGATCTTACCGATGGGCGGTGGCATTGGTGGCGGTTCTTCAAATGCGGCAACAGCGCTGGTTGCACTGAACTACCTATGGCAAACCCACTTAAGTGATGATGAATTAGCCGAAATCGGCCTTTCGCTTGGTGCGGATGTACCCGTTTTTGTTCGCGGCTTTGCGGCGTTTGCGGAAGGTGTTGGCGAGAAACTTTCTCCGGCTCATCCAGATGAGAAATGGTATTTGGTTGTTCGCCCAAATGTTTCCATTGCAACCGCCGACATATTCGGTCATCCAGATCTGACCCGAAATACGCCAAAACGCGATTTAGAAACGCTTTTAAACGCGCCAAGCGTAAACGATTGCGAAAAAATTGTACGAATGCTCTACCCAGAGGTTGATAAGCAACTTTCATGGCTGCTACAATACGCGCCGTCAAGATTGACGGGGACAGGATCTTGCGTTTTTGCTGAATTTTCGAGCAAAACCGAAGCGGAAACTATCCTTGCACAACTCTCTGATAAAGTCTCGGCATTTGTCGCTCAAGGGCGCAATGTTTCGCCACTGAAAGAGACTTTGGCTGAATACCAATCAGCCTCACACCGACCTATTTAAAACTGGACGCAAACCCGAGGTTTCCACCGTGCCTGATATGAAGCTATTTGCTGGTAACGCAACACCTGAACTAGCCCAACGTATTGCTGATCGTCTTTACATCTCTCTAGGTGATGCATCTGTTTCTCGCTTTTCTGATGGCGAAGTTGCAGTTCAAATCAACGAGAATGTTCGTGGTAGCGATGTTTTTATCATTCAATCCACTTGTGCACCGACTAACGACAACCTAATGGAACTGGTTGTTATGATTGATGCAATGCGCCGTGCTTCAGCAGGCCGTATCACTGCAGTTATTCCTTACTTCGGCTACGCTCGCCAAGATCGTCGTGTACGTTCTTCTCGTGTGCCAATTACTGCAAAAGTTGTTGCTGATTTCCTATCTAACGTTGGTGTTGACCGCGTTCTGACTATCGACCTACACGCAGAGCAAATCCAAGGCTTCTTCGATGTACCAGTTGATAACATCTTCGGTACGCCAGTACTTCTAGAAGACATGCAATCTCGCGGTCTAGAAAACCCAGTAGTGGTTTCTCCTGACCTAGGTGGCGTTGTTCGTGCTCGTGCAACAGCAAAAGCGCTAGGCGATATCGACATCGCTATCGTTGACAAGCGTCGTCCACGTGCAAACGTTTCTGAAGTAATGAACCTAATCGGTGACGTTGAAGGTCGTGACTGTGTGATCGTTGATGACATGATCGATACAGGTGGCACACTATGTAAAGCAGCTGAAGCGCTAAAAGAGCGCGGTGCTAAGCGTGTATTCGCTTACGCAACTCACGCTGTTTTCTCTGGTAACGCTGCAGACAACATCAAGAACTCAGTTCTTGACCAAGTTATCGTAACTGACTCTATCTCTCTATCTAAAGAGATGGCTGCAACTGGCAAAGTAACTACACTAAGCCTATCTCGCATGCTAGCTGAAGCGATTCGTCGTATCAGCAACGAAGAGTCAATCTCTGCAATGTTCAACTAATACGAACATTTCAGTTAGACTGATTTTAAAAGCACCCCTCTTTGGGGTGTTTTTTTATTTGTATCGATAGGCAGAAAATCCCTTGGTCGCCCACTGTGAGAATTCTGTGCTATCATACTGCGCTTTTTGAGATTCCAGAGAGATCCTAACCTTGACTCAACCAATCAAACTTCTTGTTGGTCTTGCTAATCCGGGACCAGAATACGCCAAAACTCGCCACAATGCGGGCGCTTGGGTTGTAGAAGAATTAGCTCGCGTTCACAACGTTACCCTGAAGAACGAACCAAAGTTCTTTGGCCTAACAGGACGCATTATGGTCAATGGCCAGGATCTCCGTTTGCTAATCCCAACCACCTTCATGAACCTATCTGGCAAGGCGATCGCAGCACTCGCGAAGTTTTACCAAATTAAGCCAGAAGAGATCATGGTTGCTCATGACGAGCTAGACTTACCGCCAGGTGTCGCTAAGTTTAAGAAAGGTGGCGGTCACGGTGGCCATAATGGCCTGCGTGACACGATTAGCAAACTGGGCAATAACAAAGATTTTTATCGTCTTCGTATCGGCATCGGCCATCCGGGACACAAAGATAAAGTGGCAGGTTTTGTACTAGGCAAAGCTCCAGCAAAAGAGCAAGAGCTACTAGACGCCGCAGCTGACGAGTCAGTGCGATGTCTAGATATCCTAATTAAGGATGGTCTATCAAAAGCACAAAATCGCCTCCACACGTTCAAAGCTGAATAAGGTTACTATCATGGGTTTTAAATGTGGCATCGTTGGTCTTCCTAACGTTGGTAAATCAACTCTGTTTAACGCACTAACTAAAGCGGGTATTGAAGCAGCAAACTTCCCGTTCTGTACCATTGAACCAAACACTGGTGTGGTTCCTGTGCCAGATCTACGTCTAGATGCTCTAGCAAAGATCGTTAACCCACAGAAAGTTCTGCCTACTACAATGGAATTCGTAGACATCGCTGGTCTAGTTGCAGGTGCATCTCGCGGTGAAGGTCTAGGTAACAAATTCCTAGCGAACATCCGTGAAACTGACGCAATCGGCCACGTTGTACGTTGTTTCGAAAACGACAACATCGTTCACGTTGCAGGTAAAGTATCTCCAATCGAAGATATTGAAGTTATCAACCTTGAGCTAGCAATGGCTGACCTTGATTCTTGTGAGCGCGCGATTCAGCGTAACGCTAAGAAAGCAAAAGGCGGCGATAAAGACGCAAAATTCGAACTAACGGTTCTAGAAAAACTGCTTCCTATCCTAACGGAAGGTGGCATGGCGCGTACTGTTGAGCTTACGAAAGAAGAACTAGCAGCAATTGGCTACCTAAACTTCCTGACGCTAAAACCAACTATGTACATCGCTAACGTGAACGAAGATGGTTTTGAAGACAACGCGTACCTAGACGCAGTACGTGAGTTTGCAGCCAAAGAAAACAACGTTGTTGTTCCTGTATGTGCAGCGATCGAATCAGAGATGGCTGAACTAGAAGACGACGAGCGTGAAGAGTTCCTAGCTGATCTTGGTATCGAAGAACCAGGTCTAAACCGTGTTATCCGCGCGGGTTACGAACTGCTAAACCTACAAACTTACTTCACAGCTGGCGTGAAAGAAGTTCGTGCATGGACAATCCCTGTTGGTGCAACTGCGCCAAAAGCTGCAGCGAAGATCCACACTGACTTTGAAAAAGGCTTCATCCGTGCAGAAGTTGTTGGTTACGACGATTTCATCCAATGCAACGGTGAAAGCGGTGCGAAAGATGCAGGTAAATGGCGTCTAGAAGGTAAAGAATACATCGTTAAAGATGGTGATGTTGTACACTTCCGCTTCAACGTATAATTAAGTGAATGAATTTTAAACACTTCATTTACATAAAAAGCCAGCCGTAGTGCTGGTTTTTTTTATACCTTTCATAAACAACAGAAAATAAACTCCCTCGCTCCAAGCCAATTTATTTCCAGTTTTAGATCATAAACGCGCCTCTTTGTTTAAAAAGGAAGCGAACGATGGATTTTGCGGGATTTATTGAAAAAAACTGTTGACGGATCTCACTCAACTTCGCATAATGCGCGCCGTTCCCGACAACAAGGCAACTTAGCGACGAGAACGAAAAACATGGTAATGGCTACGTAGCTCAGCTGGTTAGAGCACATCACTCATAATGATGGGGTCACAGGTTCGAATCCCGTCGTAGCCACCATTCCTAAACATTCTTTTATTAGAATAGTTAGGAATAGATGCGGTCGTGGCGGAATTGGTAGACGCACCAGATTTAGGTTCTGGCGCCGCAAGGTGTGAGAGTTCAAGTCTCTCCGACCGCACCATGTTTTAAGTAGTAGAAATACTACTGCCTGCAGGTCTATCGCCAAGCGGTAAGGCAGCGGCTTTTGATGCCGCCATTCCCTGGTTCGAATCCAGGTAGACCTGCCATTATTCCAAAGTGAGATTCCTTTAAGAAAAAGGGTTGTCACTTAGAGCGTGAAGGTTTATATTGTCTCGCTCAAAAAGATGGCTACGTAGCTCAGCTGGTTAGAGCACATCACTCATAATGATGGGGTCACAGGTTCGAATCCCGTCGTAGCCACCATTCTTTCTTTAATGAAAGAAAAAAATTCAACGATTAGTTTTTACCAATTAACTAATGGTTAATAGATTTCAAGATGCGGTCGTGGCGGAATTGGTAGACGCACCAGATTTAGGTTCTGGCGCCGCAAGGTGTGAGAGTTCAAGTCTCTCCGACCGCACCATCTTGAATCGAAACTAAATAAATATATGCGGTCGTGGCGGAATTGGTAGACGCACCAGATTTAGGTTCTGGCGCCGCAAGGTGTGAGAGTTCAAGTCTCTCCGACCGCACCATATATTTATTGCCTGCAGGTCTATCGCCAAGCGGTAAGGCAGCGGCTTTTGATGCCGCCATTCCCTGGTTCGAATCCAGGTAGACCTGCCACTATTTTAATTATTGAGTTTACTCAGTAGTTATGCGGTCGTGGCGGAATTGGTAGACGCACCAGATTTAGGTTCTGGCGCCGCAAGGTGTGAGAGTTCAAGTCTCTCCGACCGCACCATAATTAAAGTCTCTTTTATTAGAGCAATGTAGGGCTATCGCCAAGCGGTAAGGCAGCGGCTTTTGATGCCGCCATTCCCTGGTTCGAATCCAGGTAGCCCTGCCATATTTTCCCTTAAAAGGGACGTTATTGAGGTTTTACCAATTCTCTCGATAACAACAATTAAGACGCGGTCGTGGCGGAATTGGTAGACGCACCAGATTTAGGTTCTGGCGCCGCAAGGTGTGAGAGTTCAAGTCTCTCCGACCGCACCATCTTAATTAAAAGAATACATATGTTGTTAAAACATATTGTTGGCTACGTAGCTCAGCTGGTTAGAGCACATCACTCATAATGATGGGGTCACAGGTTCGAATCCCGTCGTAGCCACCATTTATTTTATTGTCTAGGTTTTACCAATTTCCTAGATGATTTAGAAAAGTCGCGGTCGTGGCGGAATTGGTAGACGCACCAGATTTAGGTTCTGGCGCCGCAAGGTGTGAGAGTTCAAGTCTCTCCGACCGCACCATACTTTTCTAATTTGATATGTCTTTTGACTATCGCCCCGTAGGTCTATCGCCAAGCGGTAAGGCAGCGGCTTTTGATGCCGCCATTCCCTGGTTCGAATCCAGGTAGACCTGCCATTATTCTCCCTTTAAAGGGATGTTATTGAGGTTTTACCAATTCTCTCAATAACAACAATTAAGATGCGGTCGTGGCGGAATTGGTAGACGCACCAGATTTAGGTTCTGGCGCCGCGAGGTGTGAGAGTTCAAGTCTCTCCGACCGCACCATCTTAATTAAAAACATATTGTTGGCTACGTAGCTCAGCTGGTTAGAGCACATCACTCATAATGATGGGGTCACAGGTTCGAATCCCGTCGTAGCCACCATTTATTCCGATAAATAGTTTATACTTAAGACTATTGATCAGAAGCGTTAAAGCGCGGTCGTGGCGGAATTGGTAGACGCACCAGATTTAGGTTCTGGCGCCGCAAGGTGTGAGAGTTCAAGTCTCTCCGACCGCACCATAACTTTCCTTAAATGGAAAGCACTTAGCTGAAAGACTAAGACCTGTAGGGCTATCGCCAAGCGGTAAGGCAGCGGCTTTTGATGCCGCCATTCCCTGGTTCGAATCCAGGTAGCCCTGCCATTACAAAACGTTGTTAAGGTTATACCAATCACCTTAGTAACTAAAAAACACGATGCGGTCGTGGCGGAATTGGTAGACGCACCAGATTTAGGTTCTGGCGCCGCAAGGTGTGAGAGTTCAAGTCTCTCCGACCGCACCATACTTTCCTTAAATGGAAAGCACTTAGTTGAAAGACTAAGACTTGTAGGGCTATCGCCAAGCGGTAAGGCAGCGGCTTTTGATGCCGCCATTCCCTGGTTCGAATCCAGGTAGCCCTGCCATTACAAAACGTTGTTAAGGTTATACCAATTACCTTAGTGACTAAAAAATACGATGCGGTCGTGGCGGAATTGGTAGACGCACCAGATTTAGGTTCTGGCGCCGCAAGGTGTGAGAGTTCAAGTCTCTCCGACCGCACCATGATTGAAAAACCCAGCATTAATTTGCTGGGTTTTTTCTTTTTTCCGATTCTGGACTCGGTAGATCTCTGATTTATCGAATTAAAAAAGCGAGCTCATGGCTCGCTTTTTTTCTATCTATTGCTTTTCTACCTGACGCTTAACGGTATCCAGACTTACATACCCAATGCGTACTTCAATACTTGTGCTTTAATCGGCCCTGAGTTTTCCGCCAACTTTAATGCCGCATTACGAGCGAACTTCAGTGCCCCTAAATCATTACTAAAGCCTTTGTAGAACACATCCATGCCCGTTTGCATTAGCAAGTTATCTGGTCGACGCGCGCGCTCATACTTGGCGAGTAATGAATTATTAAGTTGCTCTTGCTGATCCGTCACTGAAAGCAGCACATCAACATCCTTGAAGCCAAGATTCACGCCTTGCCCAGCAAGTGGGTTAATTGTATGAGCAGAATCGCCCACTAATACGCAATTCTTGTTTGAATAACTTTGAGCATGACGGCGAGTCAATGGGAATGAGCCAAACTGTAAAACCTCGACACCACCCAGTTCAGCAGGGAAATGACGTAGGATCTCTTCTGTTAGCTGAGGTTTGGTCATCGCGCACAATTGCTTAATGCGTTTTGGCGAGTCATACCACACCAACGAGCCCTGCCCTACTTCTTTGCCATCTTCAGTTAATGAGCATAGTGGCAAGAACGAGCGTGGGCCTGATGGAGTAAATTGCTGCCAAGTGATGTCTTGTTGAGGAAATTCGGTTTTCACGTTGATCAGCATGCAGTGTTGACGGTAATCCCATGCGGTTACGCCAATACCCGCTAATTGACGGACTTTTGAGTTCGCGCCATCGGCACCAATCACCCAACTCGCTTCAAACTGCTCACCACTTTCTAGTGTTATACGGTTAACCTCGGAAAATTCAATGTCTTTTAGTCGCTCTGGGCACATCACCGTTAAGTTGTCGTATTGTGCGAAAGTTTGCCAAAGGCCTAGTTGGATTAGGCGGTTTTCAACAATGTATCCTAACTGCTCCAATGACAGCTCATCAGAATGAAAACGAGTACGGCACTCTGGGTGTTCCCACGTTTCCAAGCGGCGATAAGGACACACTCGCATGCTCTCAATTGCTGACCATGCACCTAATGAATCAAGTAGCTTCACTGACTGATGAGAAATCGCAGAAACGCGAATATCCAACGCTTGAGAAGCCTCAAACGCCTTTGGCTCAGCACCTTCTACCACTACAACGCTTCTGCCTTGCTTGGCAAAGCCAACAGCCACCGCTGCCCCGACCATGCCGCCACCGATTACGGCGATGTCATACTTGTTCATTTTTTGCTCTTCATCATATTGATTAATTGGCGTTTTTTAATTGTACGTTCCGTGGCTATTTTTACAAAATTGTTTAACAAAAAACCTTGCTGTATATAGGGCAAAAAACTAGATTTCATCAGGGTTTGCAGAGAATTTGTCAGATCACTAGTCAGGTGCTTTTTAAAGCAGTACAATACGCCGCTTACCGCCGAGATGGCGGCTATAATTTGAGCAATAGCTCTCCGATTTAAGAACAACTGAACGAGCGAAAGTGAGATGAGTAAGAAACTGCTAATTAAAACCTGGGGCTGCCAGATGAACGAATACGATTCATCAAAAATGGCCGACCTGCTTAATGCTGCAAACGGCTATGAGCTGACCGAAGAGCCAGAGGAAGCAGACGTACTTCTACTTAACACCTGTTCGATCCGTGAAAAAGCGCAAGAGAAAGTTTTCCACCAGCTTGGCCGTTGGAAGACACTAAAAGATAAAAAGCCTGGCGTAGTTATCGGCGTAGGTGGTTGTGTAGCAACTCAAGAAGGTGATCACATCCGTCAGCGTGCTCCATACGTTGATGTAATTTTTGGTCCACAAACTCTTCACCGTCTTCCTGAGATGATCAAACAATCTCAATCGGATGAAGCACCAGTAATGGACATTTCATTCCCAGAAATCGAAAAGTTCGACCGTCTACCTGAGCCTCGTGCTGAAGGCGCAACAGCATTCGTTTCTATTATGGAAGGCTGTTCTAAGTACTGTACTTACTGTGTTGTACCGTACACTCGTGGTGAAGAAGTAAGCCGTCCAATGGATGACGTACTGTTCGAAATCGCTCAGCTAGCAGATCAAGGCGTACGTGAAGTAAACCTACTGGGTCAAAACGTAAACGCGTACCGTGGTCCTATGCACGACGGTGAAATCTGTTCATTTGCAGAACTGCTTCGTTTGGTTGCGTCTATCGATGGTATTGATCGTATCCGCTTTACAACAAGCCACCCATTAGAGTTTACTGATGACATCATCGCAGTATACGAAGACACACCTGAACTAGTGAGCTTCCTTCACCTACCAGTACAAAGTGGTAGTGACCGAGTGCTGACTATGATGAAACGTCCTCACACTGGGATTGAGTACAAGTCGATCATCCGTAAACTGCGTAAAGCACGTCCTGATATCCAAATCAGTTCAGACTTTATCGTTGGTTTCCCTGGTGAAACAGACAAAGATTTCCAAGACACAATGAAGCTAATCAAAGACGTAGACTTTGACATGAGCTTCAGCTTCATCTTCTCTCCACGTCCAGGTACGCCAGCGGCAGACTACCCTTGTGACCTATCAGAGCAAGTGAAGAAAGAGCGTCTATACGAACTACAACAAACCGTAAACGCACAAGCAATGCGCTACTCTCGTCTAATGCTAGGCACTGAGCAACGCGTTCTGGTTGAAGGTCCTTCTAAGAAGAACCTAATGGAGCTTCGTGCTCGTACAGAAAACAACCGTGTAGTAAACTTTGAAGGTAGCGCAGACCTAATCGGTCAGTTCGTTGACGTGAAGATTACGGATGTATTTGCTAACTCACTACGTGGTGAGCTAGTACGTACAGAAAAAGACATGGACCTTCGTAGCGTGATTTCACCAACGCAAATGATGGCGAAAACGCGTCGCGAAGATGAGCTAGGTGTAGCTACTTTTACGCCATAAGCTCGTACAAATAGCCATTGAGAGCCTGGTCGTTATCAGGCTCTCGTTAAATGGCATAAAATGAGAGGCAACATTGAGCAATAAAATCGTAACGCTAGAAATCAATCTAGAACCTTCAGACAACCGCCGACTAGCAAGCCTGTGCGGTCCATTCGATGACAACATCAAGCATTTAGAACGTCGTCTAGGCGTTGAAATTAACCACCGTAGCGACCTTTTCACCATTGTCGGTAAACCTCATACCGCAGCAGCTGCGCTGGATATTCTGAAAACCCTTTATGTAGACACCGCTCCTGTCCGCGGCGAAACGCCTGATATCGAACCAGAGCAGATCCATCTGGCGATCAAAGAATCAGGTGTGCTGGAGCAAAATACCGAGTCGAACATCGAACACGGTAAAGAAGTCTTCGTAAAAACTAAGAAAGGCGTGATCAAGCCTCGTACACCAAATCAGGGTCAATACCTGATGAACATGGTGACGCACGATATCACTTTCGGTATCGGTCCTGCAGGTACAGGTAAAACTTACCTAGCGGTTGCAGCAGCCGTTGACGCACTAGAGCGCCAAGAGATCCGTCGTATTCTACTTACTCGTCCTGCGGTTGAAGCGGGTGAGAAACTGGGCTTCCTACCTGGTGATTTGAGCCAGAAAGTCGACCCTTACCTACGTCCTCTGTACGACGCCCTATTTGAAATGCTGGGCTTTGAGCGCGTAGAAAAGCTGATTGAACGTAACGTGATTGAGGTAGCACCTCTTGCTTACATGCGTGGTCGTACTCTAAACGACGCCTTCATCATTCTTGATGAGAGCCAAAACACCACCGTCGAGCAGATGAAGATGTTCCTAACGCGTATCGGCTTCAACTCTCGCGCAGTTATCACCGGTGACGTCACTCAGATTGACTTGCCTCGTGGTGCAAAATCGGGTCTTCGTCATGCAATTGAAGTACTGAGCGAAGTTGACGACATCAGCTTTAACTTCTTCCAAGCTGACGACGTAGTGCGCCACCCAGTGGTTGCTCGTATCGTTAACGCCTATGAGAAGTGGGAAGCGCAAGACCAGAAAGAACGTAAAGAGTTTGAAAAACGCCGTCGTGAAGAACGTGATGCCAAACTGCTAGAAGCAGCCAAAGCAGAACTGAGCGCACAAGTCGCGGCAACTAAGGAATAACCATGGCAATTGAACTTGATTTGCAACTGGCAGTCGAAAATGAAGAAGGCTTACCTTCTGAGCAAGATTTCCAATTGTGGCTAGATAAGACTATTCCTCTTTTCCAACCACAAGCGGAACTGACGATTCGTATTGTCGACGAGCAAGAAAGTCACGAGCTAAACCACGAATACCGTGGTAAAGACAAGCCGACCAATGTGCTGTCTTTCCCATTCGAAGTACCACCAGGTATGGAGATGGATCTACTGGGCGATTTGATTATCTGTCGCCAAGTTGTTGAAAAAGAGGCAGTAGAGCAGAACAAGCCTCTACTAGCACATTGGGCGCATATGGTTGTACATGGCAGCTTGCATCTGCTAGGTTATGACCATATCGAGGATGATGAAGCTGAAGAGATGGAATCCCTCGAGACAGAAATCATGCAAGGTATGGGTTACGAAGACCCGTATATTGCTGAAAAAGAGTAACTTTGGTTGCTCGACAGGGAAAGGCGAACCACCCAGATAACCATCTCGTGCTCGTCTTTCTATGTGAGCTATCACACATCTGATAGCGTTACTTAATTGAGAAACAATGAACGAAGATAATTCTCCCTCTTCTAATGAAGGCAAGAAAGAAAAGGCAGAAGGTCCGAGTAGAAAGTCCTTCTTTGAACGTCTAGGTCAACTATTTCAAGGCGAACCAAAAGACCGCCAAGAGCTTGTAGATGTAATCCGCGACTCTGAAATTAATGACCTGATTGACCACGACACCCGCGACATGCTTGAAGGTGTTATGGAAATCTCCGAAATGCGCGTGCGTGACATCATGATCCCGCGTTCGCAAATGGTTACCGTTGAGCGCACAGACGATCTTGATACTTTGATCGCGCTAATTACTGATGCTCAACACTCTCGCTACCCTGTGATCAGCGAAGATAAAGACCATGTGGAAGGCATTCTACTAGCGAAGGACTTACTCAAATACTTGGGCTCAGGCAGTAACCCATTTGATATCGAAGAAGTAATTCGACAAGCAGTGGTTGTACCGGAAAGTAAACGTGTCGACCGTCTGTTGAAAGAGTTCCGTGAAGAACGTTATCACATGGCGATTGTTGTCGATGAATTCGGTGGCGTTTCTGGTCTCGTGACTATCGAAGATATCCTTGAAGAAATCGTAGGGGATATTGAAGATGAGTTCGATGACGATGAAGAAACCGATATCCGTAAGCTAAGCAAACACACGTTTGCTGTCAGAGCTCTGACAACCATTGAAGAGTTTAATGAGACATTCGGTACCAACTTCAGCGATGAAGAAGTGGATACCGTTGGCGGCATGGTAATGACTGCTTTTGGTCACCTACCATCGCGTGGCGAAGTCGTAGAAATTGATGCATACAGCTTCAAAGTAACGGCTGCCGACAACCGTCGTGTCATTCAACTACAAGTGACGATTCCAGACGAAGAAACGCTGGTTGAAGCCACTCAAGAGTAACGCGATACCCTAACAACGGGAATATCAGAAAAATATAATGATGAATGTACTCTTTCATCGCCTCAAGCGGCCCTTAGTGGCCGCTTTTGTTGGCGCCTCCACTACCCTAGCATTTGCCCCTTACCAGTTATGGCCAATCGCCATACTCAGCCCTGCTATCCTACTTATTCTTCTTGCAAACCAGTCACCTAAGCGAGCGCTTTGGATCGGTTATGCATGGGGTTTAGGACAATTCGCCACGGGTGTAAGTTGGGTTTACGTCAGCATTGCTGGCTTTGGCGGTATGCCGCTGATTGCAAACGTCTTCCTAATGGGTCTACTGATCGCTTACCTGTCGGTTTACACCGGCCTGTTTGCTTGGCTCAGCAATAAATTCTTCCCTGAATTCACGATAAGCAAAGCCCTTCTAGCAACTCCAGCGTTATGGCTAGTTACTGATTGGCTGCGTGGTTGGGTGATGACAGGGTTCCCTTGGCTATGGCTTGGCTACAGCCAAATCGACGCGCCTTTCGCAAGCTTCGCCCCTATTGGTGGCGTAGAGCTTCTAACGCTATTCATTATGATCAGCGCCGGTGCACTCGCTTACGCTTGGGTTCACAAACAGTGGTTGATGATCGTCATCCCTGCAGTGCTATTAAGTGCGGGCTTTGGTATTCGCCAATACGACTGGGTAACCCCTCGTGTTGAAGACACCACCAAAGTGGCTCTGATCCAAGGTAACGTTGACCAAAATCTAAAATGGTTACCGAGCCAACGTTGGCCAACCATCATGAAGTACGCAGACCTGACTCGTGAAAACTGGGATGCGGACATCATTGTCTGGCCAGAGGCTGCCATTCCTGCGTTTGAAATCGAAGTACCATCTTTCCTAAGAAACATCGATGCCGCCGCGAAGATGAACAACAGCGCCATCATTACTGGTGTCGTGAACCAAGGTGAAGACGGCCAGTTTTACAACAGCATTCTATCGCTGGGTGTGAATCCATACGGCGACTACAGCTTTGATATGGATAAGCGCTACCACAAACACCACCTATTACCATTTGGTGAGTTTGTTCCGTTTGAAGATGTACTGCGTCCACTAGCACCATTCTTCAACTTACCGATGTCATCGTTCAGTCGTGGTGACTTTGTTCAGCCAAATATCGTGGCGAACGGTAAGCACATGGACCCAGCACTGTGCTACGAGATCATCTTCAGCGAACAAGTACGCCAAAACGTCACTGACGATACTGATTTCATCCTAACGCTGTCTAACGACGCGTGGTTTGGTCATTCGATTGGTCCATTGCAACACATGGAAATCGCGCGTATGCGTGCTCTTGAGCTTGGTAAGCCACTTATTCGTTCGACCAATAACGGCGTAACAGCAGTAACCGACCATAAAGGTAAAATCATTGAGCAAATCCCTCAGTTTGAAACCGCCGTACTTCGTGCAGAACTTGTTCCAACTGATGGACAAACACCATACCGTGTTGTCGGCACTTGGCCGCTGTACATTTGGTCGGCGCTGAGCTTGCTACTTGCTTGGTGGTTACCAAGAAAGAAAAAGTCATAAACGCAAAAAAGAGGCTCTAGGGCCTCTTTTTTATTCTTTGTTCTTTCAACTACAAACGTTATGGCTTGAGTGACTGACGACTAAAGCCAGTATGATTGCACTTGATGCATGGAATGATCACGGTTGGGTGGTTGTATGTCGTCTTATGACCACATTCGTCACAGACTAAAGTACCAAGGCCAATCACCTCGCCCGCTTCATAAAGCCCTTGATGCTCCAAATCATCAAAGAGCTCGACCCATTCCACTTTGGTTCGATCGGTAATATCGAGCAGACCTTGCCAAATTGAATCAGCAATCGTGAGATAGAAAGGCCCACTCTTACCTTCTTCATAATTGTCGGAGAACTCTTTTAAATCGGCTTTTACATAGGCGGATATCAGTGAGAGTTCGTCTTTGGTCATGTCGTTGGCAGCATCCACTACTTTGCCCGACGTTTCGAATACTTTGTTAACTTCATCCGGACTGTGCTTCAAGGCTTCAATCACATCCTCGAGCATTTCCTCATAACCTGCTTTACGTTTAGGCATAACTGACCTCCATCTTTCCACTACCAAGCGTCACTTCAAGGCGCATGGGTATAGATTGGCTATTGTTGTGATCCCTAGCTTTAGGTATTCTATGACGATCTATTTAAGTCTGTTCTAACCGAACTCACAAATTCCAAGATAACCGGATACCATCGATGCAAGAACAATACAATCCACAAGACCTTGAACAGAAAGTTCAAAAGCACTGGGATGACAACAAGACCTTTGTTGTAAGTGAAGACCCAAACAAAGAAAAATTCTACTGTCTATCCATGTTCCCATACCCAAGTGGCCGACTGCACATGGGTCACGTGCGTAACTACACCATCGGTGACGTAGTATCTCGTTTCCAACGCCTACAAGGCAAAAACGTAATGCAACCAATCGGTTGGGATGCGTTTGGTCTACCTGCAGAAAACGCAGCGGTTAAAAACAACACCGCGCCTGCACCTTGGACTTACGAAAACATCGAATACATGAAGAACCAACTTAAGCTTCTTGGCTTTGGTTACGATTGGAACCGTGAATTCGCAACATGTACACCTGAGTACTACCGTTGGGAACAAGAGTTCTTCACTAAGCTTTACGAGAAAGGTCTGGTTTACAAAAAGACTTCTTCTGTTAACTGGTGTCCAAACGACCAAACTGTTCTTGCAAACGAGCAGGTTGAAGACGGCTGCTGCTGGCGTTGTGACACTCCAGTAGAGCAAAAAGAAATTCCTCAGTGGTTCATCAAGATCACAGAATACGCTCAAGAGCTGCTGGACGACCTAGACAAACTTGAAGGTTGGCCAGAAATGGTGAAAACCATGCAGCGCAACTGGATCGGTCGTTCTGAAGGTGTTGAGCTTAAGTTTGAAGTTAAGGGTCAACAAGACCTAGAAGTTTATACAACACGTCCAGACACACTAATGGGCGTGACTTACGTTGGTATCGCAGCAGGCCACCCTCTAGCGGCTATCGCAGCAGAGAACAACCCAGAACTAGCAGCGTTCATCGAAGAGTGTAAAAACACTAAAGTAGCAGAAGCTGAATTGGCGACAATGGAGAAGAAAGGTATGGCTACAGGCCTTACTGCTATTCACCCATTGAACGGCCGTGAAGTTCCTGTTTACGTAGCAAACTTCGTATTGATGGACTACGGTACAGGCGCTGTAATGGCAGTACCTGCACACGACCAACGTGACTTCGAATTCGCAACTAAGTACGGTCTAGATATCGTGCCTGTTATCAAGCCAGTTGATGGCAGCGAGCTAGACGTTTCTGAAGCGGCATACACAGAGAAAGGTGTACTGTTCGATTCAGGTGAATTTGACGGTCTAGAATTCCAAGCAGCATTCGATGCAATCGCAGCGAAGCTAGAAGCAGAAGGCAAAGGCACGAAGACAGTAAACTTCCGTCTACGTGACTGGGGTGTATCTCGTCAACGTTACTGGGGTGCGCCAATCCCTATGGTAACGACTGAAGACGGTGAAGTTCACCCAGTACCAGCTGACCAACTACCAGTCATTCTTCCAGAAGACGTGGTAATGGACGGCGTAACAAGCCCAATCAAAGCAGACAAAGAATGGGCGAAGACAACCTTCAACGGCGAACCTGCTCTACGTGAGACTGACACGTTCGATACGTTCATGGAGTCTTCTTGGTACTACGCACGTTACTGTTCACCACAAGCTGACGACATCCTAGATCCAGAAAAAGCAAACTACTGGCTACCAGTAGACCAGTACATCGGTGGTATCGAGCACGCTTGTATGCACCTATTGTACTCTCGCTTCTTCCACAAACTGCTACGTGATGCAGGCTACGTAACGTCTGACGAACCGTTCAAACAACTACTGTGTCAAGGCATGGTACTAGCAGACGCGTTCTACTTTGAGAACGAGAAAGGCGGTAAAGAATGGGTTGCTCCAACTGACGTTAAAGTTGAGCGTGACGGTAAAGGTCGCATCACTTCTGCTACTGACAACGAAGGTCGCAACGTTGAACACTCAGGCATGATCAAGATGTCTAAGTCTAAGAACAACGGCATCGACCCACAAGAGATGGTAGACAAGTACGGTGCTGACACGGTACGTCTATTCATGATGTTTGCTTCACCAGCAGACATGACACTTGAGTGGCAAGAGTCTGGCGTAGAAGGTGCTAACCGCTTCCTGAAACGTGTTTGGAAACTGGTTAACACTCACGCTTCAAAAGGCGCTGCTGAGTCTGTTGATACAGCTGCACTTTCTGGTGACCAAAAAGCGCTACGTCGCGACGTTCATAAGACTATCGCAAAAGTGACTGACGATATCGCTCGTCGTCAAACATTCAACACTGCGATTGCCGCTATCATGGAACTGATGAACAAGCTTGCGAAAGCGCCTCAAGAGTCAGCGCAAGATCGTGCGATCCTTGATGAAGCACTTAAAGCCGTAGTTGCAATGCTTTACCCAATCACTCCGCACATCTCATACGAGCTATGGACTGCGCTAGGTGAATCAGACATCGACAACGCAGTTTGGCCAACGTTTGACGAGAAAGCACTGGTTGAAGACGAGAAGACTATCGTTGTAATGATCAACGGTAAGCTACGTGCGAAACTAATTGTTGCTGCTGACGCTTCAGAAGAGCAAGTTCGTGAGCTTGGTCTAAACGATGAGAACGCGAAGAAGTTCCTAGATGGCCTAACTATCCGTAAAGTCATTTACGTACCAGGTAAACTATTGAACATCGTTGCAAACTAGCCTCTCGCTATTAACGAAACGCAGCTTGCAAAAGCTCAACGCCGAGCGAACTTATTCGTTCGGCATGAGTCTTTTAACAGGGTGAGTCATCACCCTGTTTATTTACCTCAAACCATTCACGTCGAGTGGTTTAAGGTAAATAACCCCTTCAATTTAGGATGAATACAATCAATGCGCTTTTTCTCTTTGATTAAACTGCCAGTGGTATTGGTATTAGCGGGGCTTCTTTCTGCCTGTGGTTTTCACCTTCGTGGTGAGTACTCCGTTCCGGAAGAACTGCACACAATGTCTTTCACGAGCTACGACGAATACAGCCCATTGACGCGCTACATCCGCGATCAACTTGAATTGAATAAAGTCGACTTGGTTCAACCATCTTCGAACACACCAAACCTGCATCTCATTGAAGCAACCATCGACGAGCGCACGCTATCTCTGTATCAAAACAGCCGTGCTGCAGAAAAAGAGCTGACTTACGTAGTGCAATACCGCGTGACCATTCCAGGCTTCGGTGCAAAAAACTTTACGACAACGGTAAACCGTAACTACCTAGACAACCCGCTAACTGCACTAGCAAAATCGGTAGAACGTGACGTTATCGAGGACGAAATGCGTCAACAAGCGGCGAGCCAAATGATGCGTCAGCTTGGTCGTGTTCGAGCGGAATACGAACAAGGTCACGTTGATCCTGAAGCGACAAACGCTAACTCTACGAACACTAACTCTTAATCAGAATGCGAATTTTTGCCGACAAGCTGGCTGACCATCTAGCGAAACACATTAAGCAGGTTTACCTGATCTTTGGTAATGAACCTCTGTTGATTCAAGAAAGCCGTCAAACGATCCAAAACATGGCTCGTCAACAAGGCTTTGAAGAAAGACACCGTTTTGCTGTCGATGCCAGCTTAGATTGGAATCAAGTGTACGACTGCTTCCAAGCGCTAAGCCTATTCTCTAGCCGTCAGCTCATTGAACTGGAGCTGCCAGAGGCAGGAGCTAACGCAGCGATCAGTAAAGAGCTGGTCAACCTATGCGAAATGCTGCATGACGACATCATGCTTGTGGTTGTGGGTAGCAAGCTGACCAAAGCGCAAGAGAACGCAAAATGGTTTAAAGCTCTGAGCGGCAAAGGCGATTGGGTAAGCTGCTTAACGCCGGATTTACAGCGTCTACCAATGTTCGTCCAAGCACGTTGCCGAGCTTTAGGACTAAAAGCAGACCAACAATCACTGCAAATGTTGGCACAGTGGCACGAAGGTAATTTGTTCGCGCTATCGCAAAGTTTAGAGAAACTTGCTCTACTCTATCCTGATGGTGAACTGACCGTTGTACGCTTAGAAGAGGCTCTGAGCCGCCATAACCACTTTACAACGTTCCACTGGATTGATGCTCTGCTTGCAGGCAAAGGCAACCGTGCCCAGCGTATTCTGCGCCAACTGGAAGCAGAAGGCGTAGAAACCGTTATGCTGATCCGTAGTGTCCAAAAAGAGTTCAACCAACTACTGAATATGCACCGTGACTTAACCCAAATGGGCATGAGTCAGGTGTTTGAAAAGCATCGAGTGTGGCAAAACAAACGCCCACTCTACAATGCTGCGCTGACTCGTCTGTCAGCCTCACGAATTTGCGCGCTTTTATCTCTTTTGGCGCACGCCGAGATAAAAGCCAAAACCCAATATGATGAATCTGTGTGGCCAACGATCCACCAGTTGAGCTTAGAAACCTGCTCTCCTGATATTAAGCTGGCAATTTAAAATTCAAAGCGTGATATAGTGCGCGACCAGTTTTGATAACCATTATTCAAAACGCCCACAGACAGAAAAGAAAATACCGAGGAAAACCGAGTGCTTCGCGAAGAACTTAAAGACTTTTTAGCCGATAAAGCCGACGACATGAAAGCGGAAGAGATTGTTATTCTAGATGTAGAAGGCAAATCAAGCGTGACAGATTACATGATCATTTGTACTGGTACGTCTAAGCGTCACGTTTCATCTATCGCTGATCACGTCGCATCTGAAGTGAAGAAAGCAGGTCTAGAGCCGCTAGGTATGGAAGGCGAAAATGAAGGCGAATGGGTTGTCCTAGATATGGGTGACGCAATGCTTCACGTGATGCAAGAAGAGCACCGCGAGCTATACCAACTAGAAAAACTCTGGGGTTAATCGTTTGAAAATTCAACTAATTGCCGTCGGCACAAAAATGCCAAAATGGGTCGAAGAAGGTTTTCAAGAATACCGTCGTCGTTTCCCACACGATATGCCACTCGAGTTGGTTGAAATCCCTGCGGGCAAACGCGGCAAAAATGCAGACATCGCGCGTATCTTGCAAAAAGAAGGCGAAGCGATGTTGGCAGCCGTACCGAAAGGTGCGCGAATTGTCACCCTAGATATCCCGGGCAAAAAGTGGGACACACCACAACTGGCAGAGCAATTGGAAGCGTGGAAACTCGATGGACGTGACGTATCGATTCTGATCGGTGGCCCTGAAGGTTTAGCTCCAGCATGTAAAGCCGCTGCAGACCAAAGTTGGTCACTGTCAGCCCTGACGCTACCGCACCCACTTGTGCGTATCGTGATGGCGGAAAGTTTATACCGAGCGTGGAGCATTACTGCTAACCACCCTTACCACCGCGAATAATCGCTACTAAGCTGTAGAGACAAGCGTTAATGATTCGTAAACGCCGCAGTCAAATTCGAGATTACCAAGCAGAAGCGCGCCTATTTTCTAGTCGCGCTATTTTTGCTTTTCTGGGTATCATCATTTTGATGGGCTTGCTGGTCACCAACATGTACAACATTCAGGTGAACCAGTTCCAAGACTACCAAACCCGTTCTAACGACAACCGCATCAAAGTGGTGCCAATTGCACCTAACCGTGGTCTTATCTATGACCGCAACGGTATTTTGCTCGCTGAAAACCGCCCTGTCTTCAACCTGGAACTGACTCCAGAAAAAATCAAAGACATTGACGGTACGATCAAAGAGCTACAAACCATCCTTGAGATCACGCCAGAACAGGTCGAGCGTTTTCATCGTGAGCGCAAGCGTACTCGCCGCTTCAAATCGGTACCATTACTGACTCAATTAGATGAAAGCCAAGTGGCTATCTTCTCGGTAAATCAATACCGATTCCCCGGTGTAGAAATCAGCGCAACACTGAAACGCTATTATCCATTCAGTGAAGTTCTAACCCACGTTATCGGCTACGTATCGCGCATTAACGATCGCGATATGCAGCGTCTGATCCGTGAAGAGAAAGATGCCAACTACCAAGCGACTCGTGACATCGGTAAGTTAGGTATTGAAAAGTACTACGAGGATTTATTGCACGGAACTGCGGGCTACCAAGAAGTTGAAGTCAACAGTCGTGGCCGCGTGATCCGCACCTTAAAGTACGTGCCACCGATTCCCGGTAAAGACATCGTATTGAACCTTGATATCAACCTACAGCTCTACGTACACCAACTGCTTGATGGTCGACGTGGCAGTGCTGTCGTACTTGATCCAAGAGACAACGGCGTACTTGCGATGGTATCGAGCCCAAGTTACGACCCGAACGCGTTCGTTCACGGTATTTCTGGCAAAGCATACCGCGCTCTACTGAACGATAAGAATCGTCCATTGGTCAACCGAACGACACTAGGTATCTATCCACCCGCCTCAACCATCAAGCCATTTATGGCAGTGGCAGCGCTGGAAGAAGGGGTTATCACACCAAAAACAACGCGTAATGACCCGGGTTACTGGCGCATTCCAAATTCAGACACTCGTCCATTCCGTGACTGGTTACGTTGGGGCCATGGCCGCGTTGATATCATTAAATCGATTGAAGAGTCCGTAGATACCTTCTTCTACCAAGTGGCTTATGACATGGGCATCGACCGCATCTCGAATTGGATGATGATGTTTGGTTTTGGTGACTACACGGGCATCGATATTTACGAAGAAAGTAAGGCCAACATGCCGACTCGTGAATGGAAGATGGCTCGTCATAAAACGCCTTGGTACAAGGGTGACACGATTCCGGTTGGTATCGGTCAAGGTTACTGGACAGCAACGCCAATGCAGATTGCCAAAGCAACCTCAGTACTGGTCAACGAAGGGGCAGTGACCGCTCCTCACTTATTGAAAGCTACCATCGATAATGGTGGTGATTTCGAAGAGCAAGAAAATTCGGAATACGTCACCTACCCACCGATTCAAAATGTGCCAGACAAGTACTGGAATATGGCGAAAGAAGGCATGCGTTTAGTAAACCATGGTACGAAAGGCACCGCTCGTCGCTCTTTCTACAATATGGATTACCAAACCGCAGGTAAGTCTGGTACGGCTCAGGTCTTTGGCCTTGGTGAAGACGAAGAGTACAACGCCGATGAAGTCGCCGAACACCTACGCGACCACGCCTTGTTCACTGGCTTTGCCCCATTTGAAGACCCCGAAGTTGTGGTATCAGTTGTACTAGAAAACGCCGGTGGTGGTTCAAGTAACGGTGCGCCAGTCGCGAGAAAGATCTTCGACCGAGTGATTATCGGCCCTGAAAAAATAGAACCTGATGAAGAGCAAAACAACGCGAAAGAAGAGGTAACGCAGTAATGAAAATGGATCCCTCTACAGGTAAAAACCGCGCCCTGTTTGAACGCTTCCATATCGATTTGCCGTTATTGCTCGGCATCTTTGCATTGATGGGCTTTGGCCTAGTTATTATGTACAGCGCAAGTGGCCAAAGCTTGGCGATGATGGATCGCCAAGCTATGCGTATGGTGCTGTCTTTGGTTGTGATGATCGTTCTGGCGCAAATCTCGCCCAGAACCTATGAAAGCCTTGCCCCATTGATGTTTGTTGGTGGTGTGGTTCTGCTGTTTGGTGTGCTGTTTTTTGGGGAAGCCTCCAAAGGTGCTCAGCGCTGGCTGAACCTTGGCTTCGTTCGATTCCAACCTTCCGAACTTCTCAAACTCGCGGTGCCATTAATGGTCGCGCGTTACATCGGCCGCCAACCACTTCCGCCGACATTCAAAACACTCATCGTCGCGCTGATCATGGTGTGTTTACCGACCATTCTTATCGCAAAACAGCCCGATTTAGGTACGTCGATTCTGATTGCCGCTTCCGGTATTTTCGTTATCTTCTTGGCAGGTATCAGTTGGAAGATCATTGCGGGTGCTGCAATCGCACTCGGTGGTTTCATTCCTATTCTGTGGTTCTTCTTGATGCGCGAATACCAAAAAGTTCGCGTACGTACTCTGTTTAACCCAGAATCAGATCCACTTGGTGCGGGCTACCACATTATCCAAAGTAAAATCGCGATTGGCTCTGGTGGTATTTCCGGCAAAGGTTGGTTGCAAGGTACTCAATCACAACTGGAATTCCTTCCAGAGCGACACACTGACTTTATCTTTGCAGTAATTGCAGAAGAATGGGGTATGATTGGATTTCTTTGCCTACTAACCATCTATCTATTTATTATTGGCCGAGGTCTCTACCTCGCTAGCCAAGCGCAAACTGCGTTTGGTCGAATGATGGCAGGCAGTATTGTACTCAGCTTCTTTGTGTATATTTTTGTAAATATCGGCATGGTGAGTGGCATCCTACCTGTAGTAGGCGTACCTTTACCGTTGATCAGTTATGGTGGTACCTCGATGGTGACGCTTATGGCTGGTTTTGGCATTCTAATGTCGATCCATACGCATCGAAAAGCATTCTCTAAGGCAACCTAGACCATGCAAAAACGCGCTTTATATTCCTTAGTCTTCTCTGCTGTGATTTTGGCCGGCTGTTCGTCTACCGATCAAAAAACACAAGAAGGCCGTTATGAACTTGAATCCGACGTGGCTCCTGACAAACCACTTTCGGTCGAGCACATTGAGGATGCGCATCCTAAATATGAGCCGTACAGCTTAGGCGGTAACAGCGATTACAACCTACGCGGTTCGGATTACAAAATCGTTCGCGATGCGAAAGGCTTTACAGAAAAAGGCCGCGCCTCTTGGTACGGCAAGAAATTCCAAGGCCACTTAACATCGAACGGTGAAATCTACGACATGTATTCGATGACAGCGGCACACAAAACGCTGCCACTGCCAAGCTACGTGAAAGTAACTAATACCGACAATGGCAAATCAACCGTTGTACGTGTTAATGACCGTGGCCCTTTCCACGAAGGTCGCATCATTGATTTGAGCTACGCCGCGGCACATAAGCTAGATGTCGTAAAAACCGGTACTGCGAACGTAGAGATTGAAGTCATCACGGTAGACAAACCAACCGATGAAAAGTCACTCGCTGCGCACCCGAGATATGTCATCCAAGTTGCTTCTTCAAAATATGAAGATCGAGCGCGAACTTTAGGCCAAGAGCTTGGTCAAAAGCTGGATACGGAAACTTTCTTGGAATCAACGAAAGATACGTATCGCTTGTTGTTGGGTCCATATACTGACTATTCCCTGACGCAAGCCACTCTGGATAAAGTAAAGTTGCTCGGCTATTCGTCCGCATTTATTAAAAAACACAAAACTGGCAAATGACCTTGGTGTCATGATTTTCTATGCAGAGCCCCTCTTACATAAGTGGGGATTCTGGTAAGATGTCGACAGTTAACCAAAAAATTTGAATTACCATGAATAAAAATAAGTTTGTGAAATCTATTCTCGTTTCTTCGGTTGCCCTATCTGCAACCATCGCTCAATCTGCTTTTGCTTCACCAGTTGTTGTCCCAGATGCGCCTCAAATCGCAGCTAAAGGCTATGTCCTTATGGATTACAACTCAGGTAAAGTTCTGGCTGAGAAAGAGATGAACACAAAATTGTCTCCTGCTAGTCTGACAAAAATGATGACCAGCTACGTAATTGGCCAAGAGCTAGCGCGTGGTAATATTTCAGAAGACGATGATGTGACCATCAGTAAGAATGCTTGGGCGAAAAACTTCCCTGATTCTTCAAAAATGTTTATCGAAGTAGGCACAACGGTTAAGGTTCACGACCTAAACCGCGGCATCATCATCCAATCAGGTAACGATGCTTGTGTGGCAATGGCAGAACACATTGCTGGCTCAGAAGACGCATTCGTTGATCTAATGAACGCATGGGCAAACACACTAGGCATGAAGAACACGCACTTCGCGAACGTTCACGGTCTAGACAACCCGAACCTATACTCAACGCCTTACGATATGGCGCTGCTTGGTAAAGCACTGATCCGCGACGTGCCAGACGAGTACCGTATCTACTCTGATAAGAAGTTCACTTACAACGGCATCACTCAGTACAACCGTAACGGTCTACTGTGGGATAAGAGCATGAACGTTGACGGTATCAAAACGGGTCACACGAGCAATGCAGGTTACAGCCTAGTAAGTTCTGCAACAGAAGGTCAGATGCGTCTGGTTGCTGTTGTAATGGGTACAAAAGATGCGAACGCACGTAAATCAGAAAGCAAAAAGCTACTGAGCTACGGTTTCCGTTTCTTCGAAACAGTAGCACCACACAAAGCGGGTGAAACCTTCGTAGAAGAAAAAGTATGGATGGGTAACAAAGACACAGTAGCACTGGGTCTTGACCAAGATACTTACGTGACGCTACCTCGCGGCGAAGCGAAGAACCTAAAAGCAAGCTTCGTACTTGAAAAAGAGCTAGAAGCCCCAATTAAGAAAGGTGATGTAGTTGGTAAGCTATACTATCAGATTGATGGTGAAGATATTGCTGAGTACCCACTAATGGCACTGGAAACAGTAGACCAAGGCAGCCTATTTAGCCGCATGTGGGACTACATCGTATTGTTGTTTAAGAGCTTCTTCTAACAGTCGCTTCTGACCAACAAACAAGTCTGCAAAGCCGCCAACTAGGGCGGCTTTGTTAATCTTGAGTTCACCCTAATTTGACTGTACTATTTCGCACCGCAACGAATACCAACTGGAGTTACCGATATGCTAACCATCAACTCTGATGCAAAATTGAAAGACCTGCTTGAGTTCCCTTGTTCATTTACATACAAGGTAATGGGTCATGCAAAGCCTGAGCTTCCAGAGCTAGTTCTAGAAGTTATCCAGCGCCATGCTCCAGGTGACTACAGCCCAACAGTAAAACCAAGTGCTAAGGGCAACTACCACTCGGTGTCTATCAACATCACTGCAACGTCTATCGAGCAGGTTGAAACCCTTTATAAAGAACTGGGTGAAATCGACATCGTACGCATGGTTCTATAATTTTTTGATAAATTAAATTTTTTTTGAAAGCAGCTTCGGCTGCTTTCTTTTTATTTATCATATAGATAATGCAAACCAACATATCTTTCAGTTAAAAATCTGTTACTCAGCTGTAGAGCATCGGGTTCATCCGGTTTATAATCCAAAAACTTTATTTATTAGCGACAGGAATTCCCATGCAACACCAACTTGTTGTGAAACGACTTGGACGCCAAGATTATGAGCCTGTATGGAAGGCGATGCATGAGTTCACTGACCAACGCGCAGACGACACGCCTGATGAAGTTTGGTTGGTAGAGCACAACCCAGTATTCACACAGGGTCAGGCGGGTAAAGCCGAGCACCTGATTAATACGGGTGACATTCCTGTTGTTCAAAGCGATCGTGGTGGTCAGGTGACTTATCATGGCCCGGGTCAATTAGTCGCGTACTTCTTGATCAACCTACGTCGCAAGAAATTAGGAGTGCGAGATCTCGTTACGCACATCGAGAACCTCGTTATTAACACTCTTAAGGCATACAATATCGATTCTGCTGCGCGACCTGACGCTCCGGGCGTTTATGTCGACGGTAAAAAAATATGTTCTCTCGGACTTCGTATTCGAAAAGGATGCTCATTCCATGGTCTAGCGTTGAACGTCAATATGGACTTAGGTCCGTTTTTACGTATAAACCCATGTGGCTATGAAGGAATGGAGATGGTTCAGGTTAGCCAAGTTGGTGGGCCAGAAGACATCGAAGCCGTGGAAAAACAACTAATACAAGAACTCGTTACTTTGCTTGATTACGAGCAAGTAGAATTCAGCACAGAAGCACCTTCTCAAGGTAACAAAGCATGAGCAAACCAATCCAGATGGAAAAAGGCGTTAAATACCGCGACGCCGACAAGATGGCATTGATTCCCGTAAAGAACATGCCTACAGAGCAGAAAGAAGTGCTACGTAAGCCTGATTGGATGAAAATCAAGCTACCAGCAGACAGCCAACGTATTCAAGACATTAAATCGGCGATGCGTAAGAACAACCTTCACTCAGTATGTGAAGAAGCATCTTGCCCTAACCTAGCTGAATGTTTTAACCACGGTACGGCCACTTTCATGATCCTAGGCGCGATCTGTACTCGCCGCTGTCCATTCTGTGACGTTGCCCACGGTCGTCCGCTTGCTGTTGAAGCTGAAGAGCCGAAGAAACTAGCAAAAACCATCGCAGACATGAAACTGAAGTACGTAGTAATCACTTCTGTTGACCGTGATGATTTGCGTGACGGCGGTGCTGAGCACTTTGCTAACTGTAACCGCGAAATCCGCGAACTGAACCCGCACATCAAGATTGAAACGCTGGTTCCTGACTTCCGTGGTCGTATGGATGTGGCACTTGATCTAATGAAAGACAACCCGCCAGATGTCTTCAACCACAACCTAGAAACAGCACCTCGTCTGTACCGTAAAGCTCGCCCAGGCGCGAACTACAAGTGGTCACTTCAATTGCTGCAAAAATTCAAAGAGCAGCATCCAAATGTACCGACGAAATCAGGTCTAATGATGGGTCTTGGTGAAACCAAAGAAGAGATCGTTGAAGTACTGAAAGACCTTCGTGCACATGGCGTAACTATGTTGACTCTTGGTCAGTACCTAGCACCAAGCCGTCACCACTTACCAGTAGAACGTTACGTTCCACCTTCAGAGTTTGACGAGCTAAAAGAAATCGCACTAGAACTTGGCTTCACTCACGCAGCGTGTGGTCCATTTGTTCGCTCTTCTTACCATGCCGATATGCAGGCTCAAGGTATTGAGATTAAATAAGTACTCGCTTGTTTTGAAAAGAAAGGTTGGCTCAGTGCCAACCTTTTTTTGTCTCTGCTAAATATAAACCACTGTCGCTCGTATAACGAACCTATCTCCCCAAATCAAAAGCGCGTCATTCAGAGAACCTAAGCGATATCAGGAATCTGATTTCAGCGCACTCTAGACAACAGTGGCAATTAGAGATTCCCTATCCCGCTCGTACCTCGCTTGTAGGGAATGACGCAGTTGGCTCTGGAGTAAATTCAAAGTATCTTCAGAGTCTAATCATCACTTTCGTTTTCCACTCAAATACTCTCAAGCGTCCACATATAACAACTTGTCTCTCAGAAACCAAAGCTCGTCATTCCGAAGAGCCTAGGCGATATCAGGAATCTCATTTCAACGTACTCTCTAAGCTGATATTTCCATACGCTAGAAAAACAAAAAGGCCCTCGAATGAGGACCTTTCATCAATCAAATAATCAAACTGAATCGCAGAAATAGAACGAGTTCGCCTGAGTTATTTTCAAAAAAGCGAATTTACGCAGAGAACTATGCGTAAACTGGTAGACGCTTACAAATCTCTAGAACTTTCTGTTTTGTTGCTTCGATAACTTCTTCGTTGCCGATGTTATCTAGAACGTCACACATCCAGTTTGCTAGCTCTTTCGCGTCATCTTCAGTGAAGCCGCGACGAGTAATTGCTGGCGTACCAACACGGATACCAGACGTTACGAATGGGCTGCGTGGGTCGTTTGGAACAGAGTTCTTGTTTACTGTGATGTTTGCTGCACCTAGTGCTGCATCTGCATCTTTACCAGTGATGTCTTTGTCGATTAGGTCAACTAGGAACAGGTGGTTTTCAGTACCGTTAGAAACGATCTTGTAGCCACGCTCTTGGAATTGACCAACCATTGCTTTCGCGTTTTTCACTACGTTAGCTTGGTATGCTTTGAATTCAGGCTCCATCGCTTCTTTGAACGCTACAGCTTTACCAGCGATAACGTGCATTAGAGGACCACCTTGACCGCCAGGGAATACTGCTGAGTTCAGCTTCTTGTACAGCTCTTCACCTTCATTAGAAAGGATAAGACCGCCACGAGGACCCGCTAGCGTTTTGTGTGTAGTCGTTGTTACTACGTGAGCGTGTGGAACTGGTGTTGGGTACTCGCCTGCAGCGATTAGACCAGCAACGTGTGCCATGTCTACGAATAGGTAAGCGTCAACTTTGTCTGCGATTTCACGCATACGTTTCCAATCAACGATTTGTGAGTACGCAGAGAAACCACCGATGATCATCTTAGGCTTGTGCTCAAGCGCTAGCTGTTCCATCTCGTCGTAGTTGATTTGACCTGCTTCGTCGATACCGTAAGGAATAACGTTGTAGTGCTTACCAGAGAAGTTTACTGGTGAACCGTGAGTTAGGTGACCGCCGTGCGCTAGGCTCATACCTAGAACTGTGTCGCCTGGGTTTAGAAGCGCCATGTAAACTGCGCTGTTTGCTTGAGAACCTGAGTGAGGCTGTACGTTCGCGTACTCACAGCCGAATAGTTGGCATGCACGATCAATTGCTAGTGCTTCAGCTTTATCTACGTACTCACAACCGCCGTAGTAACGCTTGCCTGGGTAGCCTTCAGCGTATTTGTTCGTTAGCTGAGAACCTTGTGCTTCCATTACACGTGGACTTGTGTAGTTTTCAGAAGCGATAAGTTCAATGTGTTCTTCCTGGCGAAGTGTTTCTTCCTGGATAGCTGCGAACAGTTCCGCATCGTAATCTGCGATGTTCATATCACGCTTAAGCATCTGTATCTCCTGACTCAGATTAGTACTGAAAGTTGCAAAAAAACCGACGAATGACCTAACGCAAACGTTTTCATCACCATAATGGCGCGCATTCTACATAATTTGATCTAGGTCATAAAGAGAAATTTACAATTTTTCTCATGCAGTTTTTTCATGATGACAAGTAAGGATTATCATGGCGATGTTGCAATCGTTTAACCAAGATCCACTAACTGTCAAATTTGTGCTTTACACCCTGTAAAACAACAATTACATAGGTTTACCGCAAATTTTACCCTCTAGCTACCGAAAAGATCATCTTTTTACTACTATGCACGCCCTATTTATCATTAACGACTGCATATTAGATGGAAAAACACTCAAGAAAAGAAGACTGGATGGCAATTCTTACAGGTACCTTTTTGGTAGCTCAAGGCGTTTTCTTTCTCCAATCCGCAGACCTCTTAACTGGAGGCACAACAGGATTGGCTCTGCTTATTAGCCAATTTACACCTTTTACGTTTGGTGTGCTTTACTTTTTAGCCAACTGTCCATTTTACTTGCTCGCATGGAAACGCTTTGGCCGTCGTTTTGCGATTAATAGTGCAATTTCTGGCGCTTTGGTTTCTATCTTTGCGGATAATCTGTATTTACTGATTTCACTCGAGTCGATTAACGAGATTTACTGTGCCGTGGCAGGTGGCTTGCTTATGGGCTTAGGTATGCTGATCCTATTTCGTCACCGCTCAAGTCTGGGTGGCTTCAACGTATTGTGCTTATTCATTCAAGATAAGTTCGGTATCTCTGTAGGGAAATCTCAGATGGCGATTGATGCTTGTATCCTATTTGCGTCTTTCTTCTTCGTCACACCTTGGGTTATCGGTCTATCGATTCTTGGTGCATTCGCACTAAACCTAGTGCTTGCAATGAACCACAAGCCACACCGCTATTCTGTGAGCTACGGTTCATAACCTTTCTATAATAATTGGAGCGCAATTTATAAGATTTTGCGCTCCAATGCCTATATAATATCTCGCCATTTCCTAATCACTCATGATGGTATGCGCGACTTCCTACAACAAGCCAAACAAACCAACAGTCAGATTGTTATTGGCGAACTGATCTACAACCCAGAGACTCAAACGCTTCACAAGCAAGCGGTCGTTATCGATCTTGAGCCGCGTAGCATCGAGTTGTTAGAACTGTTGCTCACCAGTGTTGGCCACCCGCTGTCTGCAGAAACCATCATAGAGACCATTTGGCAAAGTAAGTTTATCTCAAAGAACGTACTTACCAATCGAATCAGTACACTTCGAGCCTTGCTACAAGAGCACTTACCAGAGCACGATGCCGCTAAGCTATTGGTGACCTACCCGCGTAAAGGCTACTTCCTCAACCCAGCGAACATTCAACTATTGCCACCAGCAAAGTCGAGCAAGCGCAAAGCCAAACTCGCCAATGAGAATAAAGCGCCCTCTTCACGCAAACTTGGGGTTGTTTATGGCTTATGTGCTTTATTCGCGCTGACCAGTATTGGACTGGGAGTGGCTCTCTGGCAACAACAAGGCATTTCCACTCAACAGACGCGTAACCAACTGCTGATCCCGAAAGTCGAGCTTCTCCTAAATCGAGTCGATGCGATAGGCACCGCTGCACGTGAGTATCGTACCGTAGTGAAAGCCATCTTGCTCCAGCAGCAAGTCGAATACCCTTATACTGATATTGCCAACCAAGATGCTCCGAGCTACTTTCTCGATCCAATCAACGAAACGCCTTATTTCCCCGGCGCACGCAACATGCAGACCAGTGATTATCAGCTCAATATCGAACTCAAAGACAGTCCGACAGAGGGCATGATAAAAGCGCAAATGAACCTGATTTACCCAGCGACAGGAAAATTAGCGTTTCGAAATCAGTACGTCCTACGAATCGACCACCTGCAATCAGACTTATTCCGCTTGCACAGCGACATTGCTCAGTACTTCAATCTGCCGGAACCTTCAAAAAGCACTTGGCACTTTACTGACACACACGAAAAGATGTTGCTCGACGAGCAGTTTTCCAACGCACCAATTGAGCACATGGACGAGTTCACTGCTATCACCATCGCTCGTCATCTTGCGTTGTACGAACAAGATAAAACCAAGCTAGAGGAATACCTCACTCAGGCTCAATCGGAATTTGATGTTCTCCCTGACGAACTGAGTTTGTGGCTTGGTATCTTGCACTACAAGTTAGGTAACCTCGATAAAGCCAAAGCGTTACTGACGACACCAGCTGGCGACTCACGAATTCAAAACGCCTTGGTGTACACCTTCGTTTCTCATATCGCTTACAAGCAGAATAAGCTCGACCAATTCCGTCTCAATTACATGGAATCTTTGGTGGCTCTGCTACGCGTCATGCCTTCTGAAGAATTATTCAGTCGCTTGTCACAACCAGAATCAAAAGAGACCTGTTTACAACCTTGGACAAAACTGCGTGTCAGCATTAAAGAGAAAGAAATTGTGATGCGTTGGAAGGCGCTAATCGAAGAATACTGCACGAATATCGACGCTGAAATTACTCCAGATAAAACAAAGACCTAAATATAAAATTAAGCTTTCATTAAACTCTGTTAGCTTTTGTTTTTTGCCCTTTTTCTGCCACAAGACTTAGCATGGCGACATTCAAATAACGGCTCGATTTATCAGCCTTCTAAAATTAGGAATGTAAACTCATGCTTAAAAAAATGACGCTTATCGCAGCAGCTACGATCGCACTTTACGGCTGTGGTGGCGGCTCTTCTTCTGGCTCTTCAAGCGGCAATAAAGGTCCACAAAACAGCTTTGATTACCCGATTTCAAACTCATCTTTTGCACCAGTATCAACTACAAAATTGCGCTATGACATTGCTTCTGATGAACAGCAAATCGGTACAGTGACGATGGACTTTGAGGCAATGAGCAGTCAGGAGCTTATTGATGCTTTGTCTAACATTCCACAATCGGCACCTGTGATTCAAATCATCCACGATCTGGTTAACAACGGTATCACTCAATTTTATCTGTCTGAGCAAGTTGAAGAGAATGGCGAAGACGATAAGTCGATCTACTTTACTGGCACCGATGGCGCACTACACGAAATCACCGATGCTTACCTTGTTAACCGTATCTCTATCGCAATGCTTATGGATAGCAGTCCAGTGTTTCGCGTGGAAGGTTCGACGGTTAAGGAGAAAGATCCGAACATTGATATTAGCGTAAACACCATCTCTATTGATTTATCGCTGAATGGTGAACAAGTAGCTAACCTTTTGAATGATTTTGAGGATCACGAATGGGTAGAAAAGCTGCCAGATAACGCAGATTGCAAAGCTTGGTGGAGCCAACAAATAACTGAGACAGGTGCGCGTAAAACCTTCTCTGTATCTGGTCAATCGATTGAAGCGGCATACCTAACCGAGAAGAACACCTATAACCTAAGATGTGATGGCATGGATTCTATGGAATTTGAAACATCAGCAGAGCGTTGGTTTAACCCTGCACTAGGCTTGATTGAGCAAGTTGAACTGTTGAAAGCCGAACAGACTCAAATCAGTGAAGAGAAAGCAACACTGAGCAAGATCGAGAAAGCATAAGCCGCAATCTTATCGCATAGAAAAAGGCTTTGGGGAGCACTCCAAAGCCTTTTGTTTAGGATCTAAATCCTTAGGGGTACTTTTTATTTGCCTTAAGATTCAATCAGCAAGATGCGCGTTTCGTAAGGACGCAGAACTTGGTGATTGGAAGCAATCGCGCTGGTCGCATTCTGATAGTTGGAAAGCAGATTCTTGGCTTTACTCATGTCAAAGCGCTCTGGTAACACACACTCCACTTCTTCGCCGTAGTAGTTGTTAATACACAGCAGCGTTTGCTTATCGTTCTGACGAGCATAAGCAAAAATACGTTTGTGCTCTGGCAACAAGTCCTCGTAACGACCATCAGTGATCACTTGAACCTGTTTACGCAGTTCAATCAGACGCTTGTAGAAGTAGAACACCGAGTTCAAATCGGCAATTGCGGCTTCCGCGTTGATCTCTGAATAGTTCTGAGCCACTTCTAACCACGGCGTGCCTTCAGTAAAGCCCGCATGTTTCGCGCTGTTCCATTGCATTGGCGTACGTGAGTTATCACGCGACTTCTGTGCCAAAATCGCCATCATATCGTCGTGAGATACGCCATCGCGATTGACCATAATGTCGTACATGTTCGTGCTTTCAACATCACGATATTGGCTGATTTCGGTGTAACCCGGGTTGGTCATGCCGATCTCTTCACCTTGATAAACATAAGGCGTGCCTTGCATCATGTGTACCGATGCCGCAAGCATTTTGGCAGATTCAACACGGTATTGTTCGTCGTTACCTAATCGGCTCACAACGCGTGGTTGGTCGTGGTTACACCAAAACAGCGCCCCCCACCCTTTGCCATTTAAGCCGGTTTGCCAGTGGTTGAAGATCTGTTTCAGTTGGATGAAATCAAACGGCGCTTTCGTCCATTTATTACCATTCGGGTAATCGACTTTCAGGTGGTGGAAATTGAACACCATCGACAGCTCTTTGCCATCTTGCGCTGAGTATTGCTGACAATGCTCTAGTGTAGTGGAGGACATTTCACCCACCGTCACGCTTCCATATTTTTGGAACACAGCTTCGCTGATCTCTTGAAGGTATTCGTGCACACGTGGACCGTCGGTGTAGAAACGGCGACCATCACCAATATCGTCACTTGGGAAATCTTGCTGCTTGGAAATCAGGTTGATGACATCCAGACGGAAACCATCGACACCTTTTTCTGCCCAGAAGCTGATGACTTCTCTCACTTCTTCACGCACTACCGGATTTTCCCAGTTTAGGTCCGCTTGCTCTTTAGCAAAAAGGTGCAAATAGTACTGACCCGTTTTTTCATCCAGCGCCCAAGCGTTGCCACCAAACTTAGATTGCCAGTTGTTTGGCTCTGCACCATCTACCGGATCTTTCCAGATGTAGTAATCACGGTACGGGCTGTTTTTATCACCCAGTGCTGATTGGAACCACTTGTGTTCTGTCGAAGTATGGTTGACCACGATATCCATGATGATTCGAATACCCAGTTGGTGAGCCTCCGCCAACAGGGTATCGAAATCTTGCATGGTGCCGAAATCTGGGTTGATCGCGTAGTAATCGGAAATGTCATAACCGTTGTCGATCATTGGCGATTGATAAACCGGCGTCAGCCAAATCGCATCCACACCAAGGTGTTTTAGATAATCCAGTTTAGAAATGATCCCTTTAATATCGCCCGTGCCTTTACTTCCACTGTCACAAAAGCTTTTTGGGTAAATTTGGTAGATGGTTGCGGTTTTCCACCAGCTCTCATCATGCTTGGTCATTGCCATTTCTAACGCTCACTTACCATTAAACGGAAACTTAAAAATCTTAAAAATTAGAGGAGATAAACGAGGCAGCCAAATCGCTGCCTCAGTTTGAATTACGTGTTAGCGGTTTCTAACTCGCCTTTCATCTGTGCACGCTTATACAACAGAAGCGTCAACGCTACTGGGACCACAATCGCTACCAACATCGCCAAAGCAAAGACACCCCAGAACTGCGGTTGGATAGACAAGATGCCCGGCAAACCGCCCACACCGATACCGTTCGCCATCACACCTGCGCTGCCACAGATAGCGGCGGCAATCGCACTGCCGATCATCGCGCTCAACATTGGGAATTTGTATTTCAAGTTGATGCCATACATCGCTGGCTCAGTCACACCAAGGTAAGCTGAGATAGCCGCAGGTACTGAGATATCACGCTCGCCATGTTTTTTACTGATGATAATGATGCCAACTACCGCAGACGCTTGAGCAATGTTTGAAAGCGCAATCAGAGGCCAAATTGGCGTGCCGCCCAGCTCTTGCATCAGTTGAAGGTCAACCGCGTTGGTGGTGTGATGAATACCGGTAATTACCAATGGCGCGTATAGGAAGCCGAAGATGGTAGAGCCAATCATTGCGAAGTCACCCGTCATGGCTGCTTTTGCTGCGAATGCAACGCCGTCACCCAGCATACGACCGAATGGACCAATGATAGAGTGCGCAAGAATCACAGACACGATGATAGAGACAAACGGCACAACCACTAGGTAAAGGTAAGACGGAATGATGCGTTTTAAGTTGGTTTCAATAAACGCCAGTGCCATACCAGCGAGCATTGCCGGAATCACTTGTGCTTGGTAGCCCACTTTCTCGATGGCGAATAAGCCAAAGTCCCATACTTCAGGCACTTGCTTACCAATTAGATAGGCGTTCATTAACTGTGGCGAAACCAGCGTGACACCCAATGTGATACCCAGAATTGGAGTACCACCGAGTTTTTTCACTGTCGACCAACACACGCCAACCGGTAGGAAGAAGAAGATCGCCTCACCAATTAGCCATAAGAAAGAGTGTACCGTAGCCCAAAACTGGCTGATTTCCGTTAGCGTTTGACCATCAAACATCTTGATGTCGCCAATCACGTTACGGAAGCCAAGAATCAGACCACCGGTGATGATCGCAGGTAGCAGTGGTACAAAGATTTCAGCAAGGTGGGAAATACCACGCTCAACGATGTTCATGTTTTGACGAGCAGCGTTCTTAGATTCATCTTTGCTCGATTCACTTTTGCCGCTTAGCTCGATCAGTACTTTGTAAACTTCATCAACTTCAGTGCCGATGACGACCTGAAATTGACCTGCGTTGGTAAAGCAGCCCTTCACCATAGGCAGTGCATCTAACTGTTTTGTATCGGCTTTGTCAGTGTCATTCAACACGAAACGCAAGCGAGTTAAGCAGTGGCTTACACTGGCAATATTGTCCGATCCCCCGACCAGCTCAATAAGACGCAGTACATCTTGACGCGCAATCTTACTCATAACTTTGTCCACCCTGTATTGGATACATTCAATTCATCGTTTTATTTTTATAATGGGAACATTCCCATTTGATGATTTAAATAGTGCCATTTCGCATTCAAAAACAAAATGGGAACAGTCCCATTAATTGAGAATGATCACAGTATAATTTTAGAGCAGATCATCGAAAGGTGGATTAATGACGGATAGGCTGCTGGGTAAAATGCACCACAGACTCATCACCATTTAATTGATTAATCAGCATGTTAGCGGCCTTTTCACCAGCATGAGAGTAGCCAGGATCCACGCTGAAGACATTAGGGAAGAGAAAAGAAAGCAATTCGTTACCACCGACACCGGTAACCACCACATCCTCACGTCCCACTTCTTGCAGACGTTTAATTACACCGAGAGCGATAGTGTCACTGGCACAAGCGATGGCTTGCGTATCGGATTGAAGGACTTGATCCACCAGCTGATAAGCACTTTCGTGGTTGAGCTTGCCGGTTTGGAAGCAAGGTTCGATGCGCTTTTGCTCACACCAAGTTTGGTAAGCGTTGAGGCGAGCAAGACCCGTGGTGCGGTCTTCTGGATCAACACCAATGTAGGCAATACGAGAAATAGATTGTTGTTCCAGATGAGAGAGCGCCATATCGATAACGCCTTGGTTGTCGTAGTTGATCGAGGAAACCATTTGCGTGTCCATCGCGATCACGACAATGCGATTGCCCCACTCCGCCAAAGCTTGCTCATCACATCCAGTAAAGCCAAACACGATCACCCCATCGACATTGCGACGTTTAAGCACATCCAAATGCTCATTGGTTTTATCGCGATCGAATTGGCTCTCCATGATCACCACGTCATACCCTGCTGAGTACAAAGCGTTGAGCATGGTCCCAACAGCGCGGTTTTCCGATGGTGAATCCAAACGAGAGATGATTACACCGATCACTTTCTGGCTGCCACCACGCATCGACTGCGCCGACTTTGATGGGACGTAGCCTGATTCACGAATGATTTGCTCTACCTTCTCACGCGTTTGCGGTTTTACCTTGGGATCATTGGTAAGCACACGACTAACCGTCGATTTGCCCACGCCAGCCAATTTCGCGATATCAAGAATGGTGAGTTTTTTGCTCATAAGTGTTCAGACTAAAAGAAGGAATCAAACAAAAGGGAAGCAGCGGCTTCCCTTATCTCAGTCAGTAATGAAGATTACTTGTTTAGGTACGCAGGCACGTCTGCAATGCTATCTAATACTACCGTTGCAATCGCTTCGCCTTGTTCTGTTACTGGCTTACCAGTGCGAACCAAAATCTTAGTGCCAACGCCTGCCGCTTCTGCTGCCATCATGTCTTCGGCTTTGTCACCGATCATCACAGATTTCTCCATGTCGATCTTCAAGAAGTCACGTGCAGAAATGAACATGCCTGGTTTTGGCTTACGGCACTCACAATCTTGCTTGTACTCACCAATGCCATGTTCAGGATGATGTGGACAGTAGTAGATGCCATCGAACTCAACGCCATTATCAGCGAAGTTCCAGTCCATCCACTGAGTCAGAGATAAGAAACGGTCTTCGCTGAATTTACCACGTGCAATGCCAGATTGATTGGTCACAAGCACCAACAGGTAGCCTTTATCTTTCAGCGCTTTTGTCGCTTCAAAGACACCGTCAATGTACTCAAAATCATGTTCGTCATGAACGTAGCCGTGGTCAACGTTGATCACGCCGTCACGATCGATAAAAACAGCAGGTTTTGCCAAAACGTATTTCTCTATTTACTCGGTTTCATCAGATTATTACATACCTTATAAGCACTCACACTATCTAATTGGCGTGAGTGGGCGACAAAACAGTTGATTTGTCGCCCGAGAATCGGTAAATCTTGAATATCCCTCTTTTATATTCCTTTCCGCCAAACATCCTCTGTTTTATTTTCCCAACAGAACATCCATACATTTAGACGTCTAGACGTAAAAATATCTATTGACTTACTACTGCTTAACCCATAGCATCAACTGAGAATTGAGATAGAGTTCAAAATTTACTCCTGTTAAAAGCCGTTTTTAACAGCGAAGTTCCCAGTATCTCTGTGCAGGTTGAAACATGATAGAAATAAAAAACGTCAATAAAGTGTTCTACCAAGGCAGTAAGGAAATTCTTGCCCTTAAGGACATTAATCTAGATATCGCGAAGGGCACCATCTTTGGTGTTATCGGCTCATCGGGCGCGGGTAAAAGTACCCTGATCCGTTGTGTGAACATGCTGGAAGCCCCAACATCGGGTTCCATCATCGTAGATGGCGTTGATCTAACCAAATTAAGCAAAAAGCAATTGGGAGAAACTCGCCGTAACATCGGGATGATCTTCCAACACTTTAACCTGCTGTCGTCTCGCACCGTTTTCGACAATGTCGCACTCCCTCTTGAGCTAGCAGGCAAAGACAAATCGCAAATCACAACAAAAGTCACTGAGCTACTTAAGCTTGTTGGTCTTTCAGACAAGCATGAAAGCTACCCAGCAAACCTAAGTGGTGGTCAAAAGCAACGTGTGGCAATTGCACGTGCACTGGCATCAGACCCTAGCGTTCTGCTGTGTGACGAAGCAACCAGTGCGCTGGATCCAGCAACGACTCAGTCCATCTTAGAACTACTCAAAGAAATCAACCGCAAGCTAGAAATCACCATTCTTCTGATCACTCATGAAATGGAAGTGGTTAAGAGCATCTGTCACGAAGTGGCGATTATCGGTGATGGTGAGCTAGTAGAAAAAGGCACTGTCGGTGAAATCTTCGCGCATCCGAAGACTGCACTGGCACACGAGTTTATTCGCTCTACTTTGGATCTTTCTATCCCAGAAGATTACCAAGCTCGCTTACAAACCACGCGCGTGGAAAACAGCTACCCATTGGTTCGCCTAGAGTTTACTGGTGCAACTGTGGATGCCCCTCTGATGACGCAAATCGCTCGTAAGTACAACATCGACGTGAGCATCCTAAGTTCTGATCTCGATTACGCTGGCGGCGTGAAGTTCGGCATGATGGTCGCAGAACTGTTTGGTAGTGAAGAAGACGATAACGCAGCAATTGAATTCCTGCGTGAGCACAACGTGAAAGTTGAGGTACTTGGCTATGTCCTTTAATACGATTTCTGAATGGCTGAGCTTAAACAGCAACCTACTTTTAGGCGCAACGTGGGAAACCTTCTACATGGTAGCGGTTGCAGGCATCGTTGGTTTCGCGGTCGGCATTCCTCTAGGTGTGATTCTGCATACCACTAAAAAAGGTGGCCTGCTGGAAAACACCAAACTCAACGGCATTCTTGGCGCGATCGTCAACGTGGGTCGTTCAGTTCCTTTCCTAGTATTGATGGTTGCGATTATCCCAGTAACCAAACTGTTGGTTGGTACCTTTATCGGTACAACCGCAGCAATCGTACCTTTGACCATCGGTGCAATCCCATTTGTGGCGCGTCTAATCGAAGGCGCACTACTGGAAGTTCCATCAGGTTTGGTTGAAGCCGCACAATCTATGGGTGCGACACCAACACAAATCATCACAAAAGTTCTGCTTCCTGAAGCAATGCCGACTATTGTTAACTCAGTGACGATTACCCTAGTAACACTAGTAAGCTATTCAGCAATGGCGGGGACAGTAGGCGGCGGCGGTCTTGGTGACGTAGCCATCCGTTATGGCTTCCACCGTTATGATGTAGTCATCATGGCCGTGACTGTCGTGATGCTGATTGTTCTTGTACAAATTATTCAGTCTATCGGTGATGCAATCGTACGCCGCGTAGACCACAGATAAGAATTGAAAATACCAATTATAAGGAGATAAAGATGAAATTTAGCCTTAAGAGTCTTTTGACTGTTGCAACTGCCGCTTCTGCACTGGTTCTTGCTGGTTGTGGCGAAAAAGAAGTTGACGTGAACAAAGTAAAAGTTGGCGTTATGGCAGGTGCGGAAGCACAAGTTGCTGAAGTTGCAGCAAAAGTTGCTAAAGAGAAATACAACCTGGACGTTGAGCTTGTTACCTTTACTGATTACGTAACACCAAACGCAGCGCTAGATGATGGCTCGATCGACGCAAACGCGTTCCAACACAAGCCATACCTAGACCAGCAAGTCGCTGACCGTGGCTACAAGCTAGTAACGGCTGGTAACTCTTTCGTATACCCAATTGCTGGTTACTCTAAGCAAGTAAAATCAGTGGATGAGATCGAAGATGGCGCTCGTATCGCAGTACCAAACGATCCAACCAACCTTGGTCGTTCACTTCTACTGCTTGAACAACAAGGTCTGATCGAACTGCGTGATGGCGTTGGTCTACAAGCAACAGTACGTGACATCGTTGGTAACCCGAAAAACATCACTATCGTGGAGCTAGATGCAGCACAACTTCCACGCTCTCTTGATGACGTAGCGGTTTCTATCATCAACACGACTTACGCAAGCTCAATCGACCTAACACCTGAGCGTGATGGCATCTTCGTAGAAGACAAAGAGTCTCCATACGTAAACCTAATCGTTGCTCGTGAAGACAACGTTCAAGCAGCTAACGTACAAAACTTCGTGAAAGCATACCAAACTGATGAAGTTTACGAAGCAGCGAAAGACATCTTCAAAGGTGGCGTAGTGAAAGGTTGGTAATCCCCTTTTTCTACAACACTTGAAACTTAAAAAGGGCGCTCATCGGAGCGCCCTTTTTGCATTTGCTTTCATCGCGGCTTTATATCGTTAGAACAACTGAACTTCGCCTTGCTCAACATCCTTTTGCATCTGTTCTGGCTGCGAATCCAATTGAGGATGTTTAAACACATAAGGCGCTAAAAACGCAGTAAAAGGGATAGTAAGCACAATGCCTACACTACCCGCTAACGCATTCACCACTGCAAGTCCCACCAACGGCATGTTCATAAACTGGCTCGCTGGCATGTTAAGCCCCCACACCATCATGATGGTCGTCAATGACCCTCCAGCAAACGCCAAGATCAAGGTGTTAGTCATGGTACCCATGATGTCTCGACCAATGTTCATCGACGCTCTAACCAACTGCTTTGGTTTGAGTTTCGGGTCGGTTTGTTGCAGCTCCGCGTACGCCGATGCAATCGAAATCGCAACGTCCATAACAGCGCCAAGTGCCGCAACGACAATCGTCACGAACATCAACCAACGGATGCCCATCTTCACCGACGTTAGGTAAATCACGTCTTCGCCTTTGTCGAGGTAAATGCCCGACAAGTGTGCCATTTCGCCAAACCACTGCGCCATTACACCCGCAGCGATTACGCCAAGTAACGTGCCGCCCATGGCGCATAAACTCTTCCGGTTATAGCCAGAAACAAGAATAAAACTGACCACGATGATCACCACCATCAATAAGATGCTGACCAACATCGGATTCCAACCCGCAAAAATACTCGGCACCAACACGCCAACGATCAAGGCAGCAGTGAAATAGAGCGCGACCATCGAGTTGATGCCCTCTTTCTTACCAAAGCTCAGCAGCAGCGCACAAAACAGCGCAAGCATCAGGTAAATAGCGTCCGATCGTTTGTGGTTATACGCCCAATAAACGGTGCCATTGGTGGTTTCGCGGATCATCATAATGAAAGTATCGCCTTCACTGACATACACGTTGTGCTGGCGACTAAGAGGATTGGTGACTTCCACCTCTAAGCCTTCGCTCTCTCCCTCAAGGATTTTTGCCATGAAAACTTGTTTACCTGTCATCACATCCGGCACGAGCGGATCAGGCGCAACATGGTTTGAGATTGAACGTGTGACGGTCGCTTCGACAAACTCTTGCTGCTGACGAGATTTAGGACGGAAATCTTCACTCCACGAAGAAGAAAACTGAAAGATAAGCGTGGAGATAAGGGTAATAAGTAGGGTGAAACCCCATCGGTTATAGATTCTTTTGATCATGAAGCACTCTTCTACATCACTCACTAAACGGGCTTTGCCTATGGTGAGTAAAATTAGGCGCGGTAAAGATTACCGCGCCCACATGCAGGATTAATGAGTTGGGTTACAACCTGCGACTTTCTCATCAAGGGTCGCCGCGTCTTTGTTAGGGTTAACAAAGTAGCTAGACGAATCATTGATGTTCACAGACTTAACAATCGCTGGGTATTTCGGGTTTTCCAAGTCAATCGAGACACAGATTTCCATGTTCTTCAATTGATCCCACAGCGCTTTGCCTTCGCCCTCACGCAGTGTCGTGATATCACCGCTTGGTAGGTATTGAGTGAATGACCAGTTACCAACGCTACCACTGAAATCTGCCACGTTGATACCTTTGTTCTCTTCAACATACGCCGTCAGCATGTCGCGAATTGCGTAGACTTGTTCATTCACTGAGTCATAGAACACGTCGTCTTTGCTCGCCCAACCAAACTTCTGGATTTGCGAACCAAAGCGGTAGCTGTTCATCGCCACTTTGTAAGTCGCGTTTGGATCGAACTGCTCGCCACCAATGCTGGTGATGTTTACTCGACTACCTTCATTCGTCACCGTGTTGTTTTCATCTAGCTCTAAAGACGGTTTGCTTAGATCCACAGTGAACTCGATGTCACCATCGAATTGATCGTACAGGTAAGCTGGCGCGTCTTTCTTAAACGACACCGTAATGTCACCCGGTTGGTACTGGTTGAAGTAAGAGTATGACCACTCAATGAAGCGTTTTAGGTTCGCACCAGTCATCTCAACGCCAAGCAAGGTGTTGTCATACTTGTACAAGTTGGTCGATTTACCTTTGGTGTACACTTCACCATCGATAAGGTTAGATTGATCAGAGAACAGCGACGCAGCAGACACAACCGCACCATTATCTTTACCAACCGCATCTTCAATTTTCTGCATTTGGATTTGGTTAATCACGTCCATTAATGGCGTATCAACCACTTTCGCAAGGTGAATCGTCGAGTACAAACGCTCTGCCGTGTAGTTGTAATCCGTCGCAGTCGCTTCATCAGGGTAACCTGTTGTGCTTGGTGTGAAGTTACCCGTTACACGGCCAAGCTCGCGAGTGGCGTCTTCAACCGAGATATCGTGCACGTATTGGAATTTCGCTTGCAGCGCTTGCTCTTCTTCCACTTTCTTCGTGCCAATGTTGGTCAACGTGGTGTCTTCCATCGTCCACTTGCCATCGACTTTCTTCAATTGAATTTCAGCTTTCGCTAGGTAAGCACCCCACTTGCCTGGTTCAATGATTTTCACACTTTGCGCGCGATTGTCTTGGTTGTATTCGCCAGACTTCGCTTTATCTTCAATCAGCGTATTTTCACCGCCAATTTCTGATGTGGATTTGCTGATTGGTGCTACAGTGCCGTCTGCGTTCACTTGCTCGATGTAGTTCGCGTGTTCGTGACCCGCTAAGATGACGTCGAATTTATCTGCCATTGCTGACGCGATTTCGTAAACGCCCACACCACCGTCTTCTTGTCGACCAAGGTGAAGCGCACCAACAATCACATCTGGATTGTATTCAGACATCAGTTGATCAACCGCTTCTTTGGTTGCATCTAATTCGTTCTCAAACTTCAAGCCTTTGAAGTGATCCGGTGCAGATGCTTCCCAGTTCGGCACGTTCGATGGCGTTAGACCAACGATCGCCACTTTCACGCCTTCCACTTCAAACATTTGGAACGCACGAATGTAGTTCACATCGTTGCTTTCCCATTTGATGTTTGAAGACAGTACCGCACCATTAAAATGATCGAGGTTGCGATCGACAAACGAACGCTCAAAGTTGAATTCATGGTTGCCTGGTACCCAAACGTCAAAGCCAAGAGAGTTCATGCTCTCAACCACTGGGTGAGTTGGATCATCGTTGAATAGTTGCGCGGAGTTGCCCTGAACCGTATCACCGATATCAATCAGGATCATGTTTGGATGTGCCGCTTTTTGATCAGCAAGCAAAGTGGCCACACGAGTAATACCAGCGTCATCGTCTTCTGCGTTCAGCGCGTAGTCAAAACCAAACAAACGACCGTGTAGATCCGATGTTGCGGCGATAGCAATGGTTACTTCATCCGCTTGTGTTGCTTCACCTTTCACAACCACATCTGGCGTGTTGGTTAGTGTTTTACCTTCTGCGACTACAGGGCTGTAATCCGACGGTACCTCTACGTACTTGGTGTCATCGTCGTTACAACCAGCCATTAAGCCGACAACAGCAATGCAGACTAGGCTTCGTTTAAATAAAGTCATCTCAATTCCTTCCAGATTATTTTTTTATATATATTTTCGGAAGGGGCCCTCTTCCCAAAACCTCAAAAAGGATATGGATATTATTTGAAATTTTTGAGAAGCAAACGTTTCAATGCTTATAAACCATGCAACTGAGTTACATTTTTCTTTAAAAATGAACAAAGATCACAATCAAGGGGATGAGAGGAATGGTCAGTGAAAATGCTTTTTGAATCAATATATTGACAAAATCAATAATAGATAATTTAACTAAGCAGCTTCGATCCATTTATCGCGATAGAAAAAAGCTGGCATAGACGCCAGCTTTAAAAAATAGACTACTTGATGTGGTCCCAAGAGATGTTGGAAACGATTCGGCAATCGTCGCACTTAAAGTAGAAGATGTCGTGTAGTGGCTCACCGAGTAACCACTCACCACCACACTTTGGACACTTACGCGCTTTTTCCGCTTCAAGTGACTCACCACCAACTCGATATTGGTAGTAATAGGTCGGGATCTTAGTGAGGTATTCAATACGACCTCGCAAATCCCATCCACGGCGGAACAACACACTGTCAGCATCGCAAATTTCGTGCAATGCCGCATGTTCTGCACGGCAGCCACCAGCCATTTGGATTTCATCACACGCTTGCCATTCGGTTTGCCATTTCACCACCGCTTTGTGGTCACCATTCAGTGTTGCACCATTGCGGTAAAGTGGAATTGGCAACAGTGTCTCGCCACTGCGCAGTGGAGAACAAGTATGAACGTACGTGGTGTAGAGCACTTGCCAGCTTGGTGTTTCTTCTTCCGCCGCTTCTTCTGAGTTCAAATCACGACCCAACATGCGCATTTTCGGCGCAAGCAGCGACGCTTCTGACAAACGGTTCATGCACACTTTGACGAAATCAGAATGGTAGCGAGGGTGCAAACTGTCTTGCTCTGGGCAAACCACGCGAACATAAAATTCGCCATCACCCATTACGATAGGAAATTCACGACCCAAAACTTGTCCGTTGTAACGCAATGCGTCCATCAGACCATTAATCGCTTTATCAACCGCGCTTACGGTGGTGTTATCAAAACACTCAAACTGCAACTCAACAACGTACATGCTTACACCGCTGCCTCAAGTTTGCTTAGAAACTCGGCCAGTGTTTCAGCCAATACGTCACGTTTATCAGAACCCAAGCGCTCAAGAATGACATTACCGGTTAAGTTACAGATTGAAATCACATCCAGCTCGGCATCAGTCGCTGCAATAAATACCGTCGGCTTTAGTTTTAGGCGACGCTGAGTTACCAAGTGACCAAGAATGTTCTCTTGCAGACGAGTAAAGTCATCGTCACTCCAAACTTGCAGCAGTGTCAGTTCATTGCCTTGCCAAGTCGCTTCCATATCTGCGCTGTATTGCGAACCATAGAAAAGCTTGATGTCTTCATGCAATGTCAGCTCAATTGCGTTCTCAACGTTGGTGAAGTCTGCCATCTCTTCACGTGGAACCGATTTCCACAAAACGACCTCATCACGTTTCTCTTCTACACATGGAGAAACAAGATCAGCAAGCTCTTCACTGCGTGGCAGTTCGTTGTGTTTGTCTTGCCAAGCTTGTTGGTAGCGCAGGCTAAAGTCCTGTAGAGCCTGAGGAACGGTTTGGGTCATGAAGGTCTCCTGGTTTGTTTTTATCAGGTTGCGGTATCTGCCGGATGGCAATTAATCAGCGGATTCAGTAAAATTCTCGCCATTCTAATCGAAAATGACCACAAAGTATGAGCAAATATTCTGACGCTAAAGAGCTTGCTGGCCTGACTCTGGGTAAAAAGACCGAGTACGCAAACCAATACGACGCAAGCTTACTGCAACCGGTACCTCGCAGCCTAAACCGTGACGACCTTGAACTTGGCGACAGCCTACCGTTTATGGGCCACGACATTTGGACGCTGTACGAGCTATCTTGGCTAAACAGCAAAGGCTTGCCTCAAGTTGCGGTTGGCGAAGTCTACATCCCAGCAACCAGCGCAAACTTGATTGAGTCAAAGTCGTTCAAACTGTACTTAAACAGCTACAACCAAACGCGTTTCGCTACGTGGGAAGAAGTGACTGAGCGTTTGACGCAAGACCTATCGGCATGCGCAGGTGAGCAAGTACTTGTGGAAGTAAACCCAGTAACGCATTACACCAACCAACCTATCGTAACGATGGAAGGCGAGTGTATTGACGATCAAGACATCGAAATCACCAGCTACGATTTTGACGCTGCACTGCTTGAGGGGGCGGCTGGTGATGAGCAAGTAGAAGAAATTCTTCACAGCCATCTACTGAAATCTAACTGTTTGATCACCAACCAGCCAGACTGGGGCAGCGTAGAGATTCGCTACCAAGGCGCTAAGCTTGATCGTGAGAAGTTGCTTCGTTACCTCGTTTCATTCCGTGAGCACAACGAGTTCCACGAGCAATGTGTGGAGCGTATTTTCACTGACCTGATGAAGTACTGCCAGCCAACGAAACTGACGGTATTTGCACGTTACACACGTCGTGGTGGTTTGGATATCAACCCTTACCGCTCAACGGAACAAGACAAGCCCGCTCACAATAACCGCATGGCGCGCCAGTAATCTGAGTTGAGAATCAAAAGTGCTTGAGTTCCTCACTCAAAAACTAATTGCTTAAATACTCAAAAACGCTCAGCTATCTGTTGGATTGCTGGGCGTTTTTCTCTACTATTGTTTATTCAAAAACACGTAAATTACGACACAGTTCGAGGGAACGAAAAGGATGTTTTGGGACAGTTCGCGTCTATTTAGGCTGATTGGCTTTCTTTGCTTATTGTTAGCACAGCCACTTCACGCGACCATTTTATCTTCCGCTTTGCTTAATGAAGCTCAGCAACTGGCTGAGACCGACCCTGTACAGGCAAAGCAAGCGGCCAAAAACTACCTTTTGCAACGCGAACTGACAGAACGTCAAGGCAACGGCAGCCCTTCTTCAATGTCTCGTGAAGAGACCGACCGAAGCATCCGCACGCCAAGCAGCACGATTGAAGCACACAAAATCATCGCGCAAGCCGACTACACAATGGGCAACATTCGCTCTGCCATCAACAACCTTGATGAAGCAGAACGCCTCGCCAACGAATATCAATTGCCGTACATGAATCTTGATGTGCAACTGATGCGCAACCAAATGATTTGGATGTATGACAAAAACTATGCAGCCGCAGAAGAAAAGCTCGACCAAATCGAAAAACAGATTGAAGAAGCCAATCCAGTATTACAACGCACCGACAGTGTTCGTTATCGTTTGGTCATGCAGCGAGCACTATTAGCAGCCAACAGTGGTGACAGCGTTAATGCCGATCGCTTATACACAAAAGCGAAGACCATGCTGGAAGACAACCGTTCTGATCTGACTCTGATTGATTACCACACCGCCGTTGGCGAGTTTTATCTGAACGACAAGAAATACAACCTTGCTCTTTCTGAGCTGCTCTACGGTTACTGGCAATCCATTGAGAGCGATAGCGGCGCACGCCTTGCGAAAGTAAATCGCTTGTTGGCTCGCTTGTTCCAAGAACGCCGAGTGTATGACAAAGCGATTGAATACCTCTCTCAGGCGGCAGATTATTACGACAGCTACCCAAGTTCACCGATTTTGGCCGACGTGCTAGAGCAAATGGGTGACATCTATTTCTACCAAGGCAAGTTTAATCTGGCTTTGGTGCACTACTTCAACGTACTGGACCATGACAGCACCAGTAAAAACATCAACCGCATCATTAAGATTCGTCTGAGCTTAGCGGCCACTTACTTACAGCTCTACAACTATGCATTAGCAGAACAGTACCTAGACCGCTCAACCGATCTATTGGAGTACGCAGACCTACCTCAACTGGAAGCCAAAGCCGCCTTGTTGCAGTCTGGCTTGGCGTACCATCAAAACGACAGTAAAGACGTCATTGAAAACGCTAAACGAGCGCTCGATTTAATTGAAAAAGCCCCAGATGATACTGGCTTTATCAAACAACAATCTTACCGCTTATTGGGGCTAGGCTATGAACAAGCTGGCGAGTACCAACTGTCATTACAAGCGTATAAGAAATACGCCAGCCTAGTGCGCCTAGAACAAAAGCAGCTTAACCAAATCAGTGAAGATGCGTTCCGCCAACAAAAAGAATTTGCCGAGCAAAGTATTCATCACGTAGGCCAAGCTGAGAAATTGGCACAAGTCGAAATGGAGCATCGCAAATTCCAAAAAATCTCGTTTGCGTTGTTCATTACCGTCTTGGTCATGTTCCTGTTCATCATGCGCCGTGGTGTCATCAATCAACGCCAAACCGCTGAGATTGAAAAACTGCGCAATGACCTGTTTACCCACTCCCGTTCTCGTCTGCGTAACCTGCGCATGTTGAATGTGAAATTGTCCCGCTCATTGAAGAAATCGAGCGACACCTTCGAGCAGTGGCAAATGGGTGAATTGATTCACGAGCCTTTGAACGACCGTTTGCGCTTCGTGATGATCGATCTGCCATTCCTACGCAGCATGTACGTTCAGCATGGTTACAAAGCCGGTTTAGAGCTAGAGCGTGCTTTTGGTGAGTTCCTAGCAGAACGTATCCAGAAACCGACACGTTTGTACCATTTCTCCGATGCAAACTTGTTATACATCGAGCCAAATGCCGATCGTGACGCATCAGCAGAAGCGACGTTCGAAAAATTCCAAAGTTGGGTGGATGAGTTCGCGGCCAAGCACAACGTCAACCGCATCATCCGAATGGGCATCAGTGACTACCCATTCTTACCACGTGCATACACGGCAATTAACGATGAAGAATTACTCGATCTATTGCTGCTCGCCACACACATTGCGCGTGAAGTCAGCTTAAAAGATAAACACAGTCATTGGGTGTTCTTGAAGGCCATTGATAATGCTCCTGCAGCGAGCTTTGCAACCGGTGACATAAGGACTGCGTGCCAACACGCCATCAACCAAGGGCTAATTAAAATTCATTCTTCGTACAAGAATGAGGACGACATCAAAAAAATATTAAAAAACGGATAATTAACCAACGGTTGAGCGTGATCAGTGATGACGCTATAAAGTTTTTTGTTATTATCAAATAATCGTCAGTAGTACATGGACTTAACCGTAGTCACTTCATGGGAATCTTGGAATCCGATATTCAGTCGCAGCTTCATCAGCTGAGTTGTCAACTTGACCAACTCAGGCTGACTCATCGTGATACTTCGCTCAAATTTCAACGTGAGCAGCAAGTTCTTAAGCGAGTTGTGGCATCATTGTCTTCTGCTTGTCAGGGTTCAAACTCTCAAGTAACCAACTACCTGCGCGAAATTCAGCAAGAACTGGAACATCAAAAAGATGTCAGTACGCTGATACCTCGCTTAGCAGTGCTAGAAAGAATGCTCAAACAGCAGTCTAAGGCGATGGAAAAACAAAACGGTTATCTCGACGAACAAATCAAACACAGTGGTGAAACGCTTCAACGTATCACCGGCTTGCCTGCACAACTAAAACGTGAATTGCGCAATCTGATGAGCTTTTCTGAAGTTCACGCAGGTAAGAAAGTTGACCAAGCCACCAAGCTACTGAGCATCTACGAGCGCGCGCTCAAGATCATCACTTCCAATTCTCGCCTTAACCTTGGTGAGTTAGAACACGGCCCAGATAAGTCCCAACTAGAGTGTCTTGCAAGCGACTTGCAGCACACCATCACCGAACTCGATTTTGAAGGTGAGTCTGGCGACCAACTGTTGGATATCCGAGCTAAGTTGCTGTTGGGGGTTAACGCAGAATCTCTGATCGAACTGACTTTAAATACCCTTAAATTGGTCGTAGAAGCGACTAAATACGAGCGCAAATCATCAGAGCAATTCTTAGAGCAGTTGAATACCTCACTGTCTAGCAATCTAAAGACGGTTCATCAGAACGTCGACCAGCATCAAACCTACTTTGAACATCGCCAAGAGCTGAACTCAGAGATGACCACTTTGGTTGAACGCAGCCAAGAATCTCTGGAACACGCACAAGATCTCGAAGAGTTGAAAGGTGAAGTATCACCATTGCTGGCCAAGATGGCCTCTTTGACTGAGCGCTTAAGAATGACCGAAGAGCGCGAACAAGCCCTCCAAGAACGCTTAAGCTACAGCAAGAATCAGCTCGAAGCCGTATTTGAAACGACTCAAGACTACCGTCGCCGCTTGGAAGACCAAGCACAACGTATGCTGCTAGACCCTTTGACGAAGGTATACAACCGTGCCGCCTTCAATGATCGCTTAGAGTTGGAATACCGTCGTTGGATTCGCTCACAGCAAAATCTTCGCGTAGTTCTGTTTGATGTTGATAACTTTAAAGCGGTTAACGACAGCTATGGCTACACCGCTGGCGATAAAGCACTCAAGATCATTGCTCGCACCATGAGCAAACGCGTTGCTGATACGGAAACCGTAGCTCGTTTCGGTGGTGAAGAGTTTATCTTACTCATCCCAGAGCAAACGGAAGAGTACACTCTTGAGCTGATGAAAAACATCCAGCGCGACATCAGTAAACTGCCATTTAAGTTCCGTGAACAGAACATCATGATCACCCTAACGGCCGTCTCTACTTGCTTTAAAGAAGCGGACAACCCTGAATACGTATTAGATCGCCTTGCCAATATGCTCAAAGACGCCAAGCAGCGCGGCGGTAATCAGGTGAACTGGGGTTAAAAAGCGTTTAAAAAACAACCAAACAAACGCTTTTTACGTCTTGTTCTGTCATATTGCCTCAAATTTTCAACGGGTTATCACGTTTCTCCTCTTTTAGTCTGCTAAGCTGTTTAAACGCTATAAAACAAAGTCTGCCAACCACTGAGTAGAACGATACGTACAAGCTAAGTAGGTGAGTTGGTTTATTCCCTCAAAAGAACGCATTAGCAAGGAGGCCTTATGATTACCCATATAAGCCCCGCAGGTAGCATGGATCTGCTATCACAACTGGAAGTTGAACGTCTTAAAAAAACCGCATCAAGTGAACTTTATCTGCTCTACCGTAACTGTACACTTGCGGTCCTCAACTCCGGCAGCCACACCGATAACTCAAAAGAGCTATTAGACAAATACCTTTCGTTCGATGTTAACGTCGTACGTCGTGAGCGCGGTATCAAACTTGAACTAGCGAACCCACCTGAGCATGCATTTGTCGATGGCGAGATCATTAAAGGCATTCAAGAGCATTTATTCTCGGTTCTTCGTGACATCGTGTATGTCAACATGCACCTTGCGGATAACCAGCGTCTGAACCTCACCAATGCCACTCATATTACCAACCTCGTGTTCGGTATTTTGCGTAATGCTGGAGCACTAACGCCGGGCATTGAGCCGAACCTAGTGGTGTGTTGGGGAGGTCACTCGATCAACGCGACCGAATACCAATACACACGCGAAGTTGGTAACGAACTTGGCCTGCGTGAACTGAACATATGTACTGGCTGTGGTCCGGGTGCGATGGAAGGCCCGATGAAAGGGGCAGCGATTGGTCACGCTAAACAGCGTTACACAGAACAGCGCTACCTCGGCCTAACAGAGCCTTCAATCATTGCGGCTGAGCCACCAAACCCAATCGTGAACGAGCTGGTGATCATGCCAGATATCGAGAAACGTCTCGAAGCCTTCGTTCGTATGGCGCACGGCATCGTTATCTTCCCGGGTGGCCCTGGTACTGCCGAAGAGCTGCTGTACATCTTGGGTATCATGATGCACCCAGAAAATGCTGACCAACCTATGCCGATCGTCTTAACCGGCCCGAAAGAGAGTGAAGCTTACTTCCGCTCTATAGATGCTTTTATTGCTGATACATTGGGTGAAGAAGGTCAGAAGCACTACCAAATCGTGATTGATGACCCAGCAGAAGTGGCGCGCATCATGAAACGTTCAATGGAAGAGGTTCGCCAACATCGTAAAGAGAAAGGCGACGCATACAGCTTTAACTGGTCGTTGAAAATCGAGCCTGAGTTCCAGCTGCCGTTCGAACCAACTCATGAGGCAATGGCAAGCCTAGATCTGCATTTGAACCAACAACCGCAAGTACTGGCTGCAAGCCTACGCCAAGCCTTCTCTGGCATCGTTGCGGGTAACGTCAAAGCGGAAGGGATTCGAGAGATCGAACGCAAAGGCCCATTCACCATCAACGGTGACCCAGTATTGATGACCAAACTCGACAAGCTATTGAAAGATTTCGTAGAGCAACACCGCATGAAGCTACCCGGCGGTACCGCTTACGAGCCATGTTACCGTATTGCCCATAAGGAAAATGGTGGTCGATAGATAACTCAGCTTTGGTTACACTAGGGGCATTACGCCCCTTTTTTATTGCTAAGTCATTATGTCTATTCATCTTGTTATCATTGATGCCCTAAACCTGATTCGCCGCGTGCACTCAGCGCAACCTGATCCAACTGACATAGCAAGAACCATCACCACTACAGGTAGAACCCTGACTCGCATTCTGTCTGAAGCGCAGCCGACGCATATCATCGCGGTATTCGATCATCACGAACAAGACCGCGGCTGGCGTGCAGAGATCCTTCCGGATTACAAACAGAACCGTAAACCTATGCCTGAACCATTGATGCAAGGCTTAGACGCGATTCAACAAGCGTGGTGGGAACAAGGCATTGATTCACTACTGTCTGAAGGTGATGAGGCAGACGATCTTGTTGCTACACTCGCAACCAAAGTCGCGAGTCACGGCGAAAAAGTCACAATTGTCTCGACCGACAAAGGCTACTGCCAACTGCTCTCCCCGACTCTGCAGATCCGAGATTACTTCCAGCACCGTTGGCTAGATGAACCGTTCATCGAAAAAGAGTTTGGTGTAAAACCATCTCAGCTTGCGGATTATTGGGGATTGACGGGAATCAGCTCAAGCCAAGTTCCGGGCATTCCGGGTGTTGGCCCTAAAGCAGCCAAAGAGATCTTAACTCAATTCGAAGACATTGAAGCCGCTTACGCGAGCGAAGAACTGGTCCCTAAATATCGTAAGAAGTTTGATGAACATATTGAGTCAGCCCGCTTATGTAAAAAAGTCGCGGCGTTGAAATGCGATATCGAACTCGGCTTTAACCTACAAGACATTCGCTTTACCGGACCAAATAAAGCGCAATAGCAGCCAACTTCAGACATTAAAAAAGCGCCTATTGCAGGCGCTTTTTTGCTTCTAATCTATCGCATATCAATGCTTAGATTAGTGCGGAGAGATGTTAGACAGACACTGAATGTGAATCGTGATCTCTTCGCGATCATGGTACAAGTGCTTAGCTTGCAGCTTGAATTTCACCTTGTTCTCAATCAGGAACATTTTTAGGTTTTCAAGATCTTGCAGCACTTCGTCGTAACGACCTTTCATTGGAAGCTTCAAGTTGAAGATCGCTTCTTTCGCCCAACCTTTTAGCAGCCATTGGCCCATAAGGTGCGCAACGCGTGCTGGCTTCTCAACCATGTCACACACAATCCAAGTAACGTTCTTACGGTCTGGTTCAAACTTAAAGCCATCCACCATGTGGTGCTTGATTTGACCCGTTTCCATCAGGCTATCCGCCATCATGCCGTTGTCCACACAGTGAACAAACATCGAACGTTTTACTAGTTGGTAAGTCCAACCACCCGGACATGCACCTAGGTCAACACCCCACATACCTGGCGCTAAACGCTCATCCCACTCTTCACGAGGAATGAAGACGTGGAATGCTTCTTCTAATTTCAAAGTAGAACGGCTTGGCGCGTCTGCTGGGAATTTAAGGCGAGGAATACCCATAAAGAACTGCGAGTTGTTGCCCGGGTATGAGTAACCGACGTAACAATGACCCGGAGCCACAAAGCAGATGTGCAGCACAGGCTTCTTCGCGTTGTCTTTGTTCCACATCAGACCTTTACCACGCATCGCTTGACGCATTGGTACCGTGAACTTACGGCAGAACTTCAATAGCTCTTTTGCTTCGTTCGTGTCTGGGGTTTCAATGCGCAGATCGCCACAACGTGGGAATTCTTCGATTTCTGACAGTTCAGCAAGAATTGGGCTGATGCGGTCGTCGCTTGGTAGCGCTTCAAACTCAGCCGCCACAGCAAACATCTGACGTGCAAAAATCAGGGCGCTAAAGTCCAAACCTTTAGCAAGCTTGTCTGCGTCTCCATCTTGGTAACACTCGAAGACAACATAACCTGAGTTTTTCTTCACACGAGGGAAGCCATACACTTCCAACTGTGTCGCTTTGTCCTGAATTTCACCAGCACACTCTTTCTCAAAGCCAGAACGGCAATAGAGCATTAGTTGTTTCACTTGGAGACCTCTTTGATATTAAACGCAGCAAAAAAGAACAGACACCAACCGATCATGAACAAGAATCCTCCCATAGGAGTAATGGGTCCAAACCACTTAATGCCCGTCAGCGCCAGCGCGTAAAGACTGCCGCTAAAACAAAAGATGCCGATGATAAAGCAAATCGCGGCGATGAAAAAATACTTTTGTGCTTTTTGTCCCAAATTCAACAGCAGTAAGATGGCACACAATGCGATAGCTAAAGTATGGATGAATTGGTACAAAACGCCGGTTTCAAACACGCCTAATAAATAAGGGGATAACTTCGCTTTCAAACCGTGCGCTGCAAATGCACCTAACGCCACCGATGTTAGGCCAGAAAGACCAGTAAACGAGAGTAACCACTTACTTTTCACGGTACACCTCTTTAATAAAGGCCGCTAACTGCTCTACCGTCGAGGCAATGTTGCCTGCTTCTGTGTAACCCGAACTCTTGCGTGGCTTAAAGCTGTGGTCACCATCGGGCAAAAAGCGCACTTTCACTTGCTCTGACAACGCAAAGCCATCGAATTCTTCGCGCTTGCCGAATGTATCGCGCTCACCTTGTAGAATTAAGGTTGGCTTTTCAATGTTGGCCAGATGCTCGCCTTTGTATTTCTCTGGTTTGCCCGGAGGGTGAAAAGGAAAACCTAAACAGGCAATACCCGCCACCAGCTCATTATCGGCAAGCAAGCTCGACATGCGACCACCCATCGATTTGCCACCAATAACAATAGGTTGAGAAGTAAAGTAAGTGATCACTTCTTCATAAGCTTCCAGAAGCTTTGGCGCACGATCGGGCGGACGCTTCTTGCCATCTTCCGCTCGCTTAACCATGTAAGGGAAATTAAAACGCACCACGCGTATGCCCTGCTCAACTAATCCTTTGGCAACGGCAGACATGAAATCGTGTTCCATGCCTGCACCAGCACCATGAGCAAAAACAAATAGCGGTCCGTTTTCAGGTCCCTCAACTATCCAATGGCTCATCCAATACTTCCTCTTGTTCTTTTCTTGCAGTGGCCAACATCCAATCCCTAAACGTTGCGATACGTCCCATGTCCGCTTGCTGTTCGTGACACACTACATAGAAGGCATTCTTTGACACCAACACCTCATCAAATGGCGCAATTAAGCGTCCCGCTTCCATTTCAGGTTTGGCTAATACGTTGTTTCCAAGTGCGACACCTTGTCCGTGCGCAGCCGCTTGAAGCACCATGGTCGAGTGGCTGAAAATAGGGCCATGATTTACATTGATACCTTCAATATTGTGCTGACGAGCAAACTGCTTCCAATCTTTACGAGAGGTATCATGTAACAAGGTATGCAATTTAAGGTCACTTAGAGATTCTAATGGTTTGTTACCTAAAAGTAACGAAGGTGAACAAAGTGGGATCAAAAACTCTTGATAGAGTTTATCGGCACGCAAACCGGGCCAATTACCGCGACCATAGTAGATAGCCACATCAACATCATCAGTCAGTGAACCTTCGTCCATATCTACCGCTTTAATACGTACATCAATGTCCGGTTCTTGCGCGTTAAAATCAGCCAAGCGCGGAACCAACCACTGAATAGCAAAGCTTGGTGGCAAACTGATGGTCAATGCACCTTTTTCACTACGTTCCAATACCTTATCGGTCGCTTCTGCAATCGAAGTGAAGATATCTTTAATGTCTAGGAAGTAACTTTGCCCTTCTTCGGTGAGCAAGAGAGAGCGATTTCGGCGACGGAAAAGCTTCAAAGATAAGAACTCTTCTAACGCTTTTATTTGGTGACTTACTGCCGCTTGGGTGACGAATAGCTCTTCAGCAGCACGGGTAAAACTGAGATGACGAGCAGCCGCTTCAAAAACGCGAAGCGAATTCAACGGAGGCAATCTGCGAGACATTATGGGACCTCAAGTAGGATTAGTTTTTTTTATCTGAAACATTATAAAATGTCCGTTGCCGAACAGCCAGATAAATTCTATATTTCATCCCGCAACACGAGCCTGAACGGCTTGATTCCATTTGTGAATCAATTGGCTTCGTTGTTGCGATGTTGTGTTTGCAAACTCGTATTTCGAGTTAGGTAGATTTCTACCATATGTTTTGTCCACACTCCCTGTGACAAAACAGATACTTCCTGTATTTATTTTGACCTGTCTGTCAAATTTCTTGCACCGCCTTATTAGGCGGTGTTTTTTTATCTAAAAAATCTCACCTTCTTCTTCCTTCAGAAAATGGCATCAGCATCACTTTTGCGTTCTCATTTCGGATTAATTATCGTTATATCAATACAAATTCCGAAGGATGCGATTGAGGTCAATCTTATCACTTCACAAAGAATAATTTTGCGTGTGCTAGAACGAAAAAAGCGCAAACTGATTTCTCAATTTGCGCTTTTGTGACTGTCTGTTTTACAACACGATTATGGGCGGTAAACCTTCACGTTGTTGAAGCCTTGTTCTTGCAAGTAAAGCGCTTGCAGACGGCTCATCACACCACGGTCACAGTACAGTAGGTATGTCTTAGCTTGGTCTAGATCACCAAACTGAGTACCCAGCTTGTAGAATGGAATGTGTTTCACATCAACGCCATCGATTTCTAGTGGGCTATCGTCTTCCTCTTCAGGGCTACGAATATCCAACACGATTGCATCGCCTTCTACTGCTTGTACTTGCTCAACTTCTGGTGCCGCTTGCTCAGATTCTTTCGCGATGTCACGGATGTCCATCATGCGAGCTTCTTGAACCACTTGCTCAAGGATGCTGAAGTCGAATTTCTCTTCTTCTGCTTCTAGCTTGCCTTTCACCGCTTTCACAGTTGGCTTTTTAGAGATAACACCACAGTATTCTGGCATTGTCTTCGCAAAGTCTTCTGTACCGATTTCACGCGCTAGGTTGATGATGTCTTCTTTGTCCCAGTTGATTAGCGGACGAAGAATCAGCGTGTCTGTCACGTTGTCGATGTGGCGTAGGTTCGTTAGCGTCTGGCTTGATACCTGACCTAGCGCTTCACCGGTTACCAATGCTTCGATCTTCATCTTCTGAGCGATCATGCCAGCAGCACGCATGAACATACGCTTCAGAATCACGCCCATTTGACCGTCATCAACTTTCTCTAGGATTTCTGCAACTACTGGCTCGAAATCAACCGAGATGAAACGTACTTTTGCTGAAGAACCGTATTTATTCCATAGGTAGTGAGAAACCTGCTTAACGCCGATCTCGTGTGCTGGACCACCTAGGTTAAAGAAACAGTAATGTACTTTTGAACCACGTTTGATGTGCAGGTAGCTTGAAACACCAGAGTCGAAACCACCTGAGATCAGGCTTAGTACGTCTTCTTGTGTACCTAGTGGGAAACCACCTAGACCTTTATGACGCGCCAACACTTGGTTTAGCTTGTCGTTAGTCACTTCAACGTTGATCGTTACGTCTGGCTTGCTTAGCTTAACTCGAGCGCTTTCTACCGCTTGGTTAAGACCACCACCTACGTAACGCTCTAGTTCAATAGAAGTAAAATCGTGCTTACCGCGACGCTTAGCGCGCACAACGAACGTTTTACCTTCAATTAATGAACCGCTAAGTTCCAAAACTTGCTCGAAGATGTCGTGCAAGTCTTTGAATTCGGTTTGTTTTACTTCAAGAATGTGGTGAATACCTGGCGTGTGCGTCAGGATTTCTAAAACTTCAGCGTGAAACTCGTCACTCTCAGAGGTCACTTCAATGTGATCACGACGGTTGAATACCGCGACAGATTCCGTACGGCTCTTAACGATGTTACGAATGTTGCACTCTAAAATCTTTGTGAAGCGCTTACGCACAGATTCACTTTTTACAAAAATTTCTGGATGGGGCTTTACAATAAATTTCATAGTCTAGTTCGCAGGTTAGGTTCGCAATCAACAATGAGTGATAACTCCGCACTAGGTGTTCATACGCAACAACATCATGAGTTGTTCACACCCAGCTTTGTGAGCTCACTTTTAAAGGCGCAAGATTATACACCCAAGCGAAATGGAAAGACAAAAAAAGCGAGCCAACGCTCGCTTTTAGTATAAGAACAAATGTTCGGTTATTGAATTACTGGCACTTCATCACTGTAGAGTGGCTCGCCTTGCATGATGCTGATTTCAACGCGGCGGTTTAGCGCTCGGTTCGCATCAGAATCGTTTGGAGCCAATGGCTCAGTATCTGCCATGCCACGCACACGTAAGCGTTGATGCGAGAATCCCCTAACCTTCTCCATTTCTTGAGCAACCGACACCGCACGTTGCGATGACAGATCCCAATTGGAGCGGTACAGTTCAGAATCCAGCGGTTGGTTATCCGTATGACCTGATACTCGAACAATACCCGGGACATCTTTGACCAGTTCCGCGATTTGACGCACTAACGGTCTAAACTTCGGTTGTAAGAACGCAGAACCCTCTGGGAAAGCGCCTTTCTCACGCATTCGAATCACGATCTGCTGCCCAAGGTTTTCAACTTCTATGGCCCCTTGTTCAATCTCACGTTCCAACGCTTTCTTGATGCTTTCCATCAAGGTGTCCATCTCTTGCGAAGTTTGCTCAGACTGCTGCTGTTGCATGTCTGATTCCGCCGATTGGTTGTTTTGCGTTGACGTTTCAGGTGATTGACCACCCGTCAGCTTACCTTGGTCGCGCTTGGTGCCACCCGCTCGGTCAGATTCTCCCTCGTGAAATTCTAACGTCTGCTGAGTGATGTCCATGGTCTGCTGCATGATGACATCAATTGGCGTTGGCTCCGGGCGACCCGGTCTAAACTCTTGGGCAATGATGCTGGTGCCTTTTGGAATGTCCTTCACCTCAAGTTGGTTCTGAACACCGAAAGCAAACTTCATCGACCCCGCGATCTGTTTGAACTTCAGTACGTCCATTTCCGAAAACGAAAGCAGCAGTACGAAGAAACACATCAGCAATGACATCAAGTCAGCGAATGTCCCCATCCATTGGGGGAGGCCGGGTGGCGGACAATCACATTTATTATCTTCATCCATCAGATGACCTCCAGATTAGTCGTCAATCTCAAGAGCACGTTTGCCCTCGTTGAGGTAGTTCTTCAGGTAACTATCGATAACTCGCGGGTTTTGACCATCTTGAATGGCAAGCACTCCATCCATGATCAAACGACGGTTCAATGTTTCTTGATCACGTCGTAGTGACAATTTGTCCGCAATCGGGAAAAACAGCATGTTAGAAAGCACCGCACCGTAAAGCGTGGTCAACAAGGCAACCGCCATCGCAGGACCGATCGCTTTTGGGTCATCCATATTCGAAAGCATGGCAACCAGACCAACTAACGTACCAATCATACCCATCGCAGGCGCTACATCGCCAAATGCGCGAAATACACCAGTACCTTGAGTGTGACGCTCGTCGGTCAGTGCGATGTCTTTTTGTAGCGCGGCACGCACTACATCGGCATCATGGCCATCCACCAACAAATCGATGCCTTTTTGCATAAAGCTGTTGTTGATTTCCATCTCTTCTAAAGCAAGGAAGCCGCCTTTACGTGCTGCGTCTGCCATTTCTACAATCTTCGCGATCAAGTCTTCCGGCTCGTCCGCTTTAAACATGAATGCTTTGCCCGCAATTTTGGTTGCGCCGAAGAACTGCCCTATGGTGAACTTCATCAATACTACAAACGTTGAACCACCAACGACGATTAGGATTGAGGTGACGTCGATGAACATGCCGATGCTGCCACCTAGCACCATCGCCATAATGACGAATGCAAAACCACCAATCAAACCTATTAGGGTTGCTAAATCCACAAAGCACTCCTCTCGCTATACTCAAATATTGCCTAGTCAGGCGAATTATTACTTGTATCGACAACTAGAACAGTTTTTTTAGAAAAATCTTGGTCAATACATCACAAAATGATCGTTTAGGCTCGAACTAAATGATCGAGATTGTCTTATCAGACCCGTTGAGCGCTAATTTTGTGACAATTATGTAAGGTTAAATTTGACCAACTTAGTAGGCTAAGGTAACTTGCGTGCATTCTATTAGAGGCTTGATTAAGGCAGATAAAAGATGGCGGTCAAGAAACCAGAAAACATGACCTTCGAAGCGACCATTGAAGAGCTAGATAGCTTGGTTGATCAACTAGAGAATGGCGATCTTGCCCTAGATGATGCTCTACGTAAATTTGAACGTGGCATTGCACTGGCTCGTGCTGGTCAAACTAAACTGAGCGACGCCGAACAGCGCGTAAGCATTCTTCTTAGCGAAGATGATGAAGCACCACTGAGTGACTTCAACCCTGAGTCAGAATAATAATCAGTAGTGAGCAATGTGATGCAAGAGACATTGACGTCTTATCAACAAAGAAATAACCAACAATTAAACCTGTGGCTGGAGCAACTTCCTCATCAAGAACAGCCGCTGATTCAAGCGATGAAATACGGCCTGTTGCTAGGCGGAAAACGTGTTCGTCCATTTCTTGTTTACATCACAGGTCAAATGCTGGGTTGTAAGCCAGAAGATCTCGACACTCCCGCTTCTGCGGTTGAGTGCATTCACGCCTACTCTCTTATCCATGACGACCTGCCTGCGATGGATGACGATGAACTGCGCCGTGGACAACCTACTTGCCACATCAAATTTGATGAAGCGACCGCAATTCTCACCGGCGACGCACTCCAAACTCTTGCCTTTACTATCCTTGCTGAAGGTGAACTGAATCCGAACGCTGAAAGCCAGCGTATAAAAATGGTACAGGCACTGGCGCAAGCGTCTGGCGCGAGTGGCATGTGTCTTGGACAAGCGTTGGATTTAGGTGCAGAAAATCGTCGTGTTTCTCTCGCAGATTTGGAAGAAATTCATCGCAATAAAACCGGAGCGCTGATTAACTGTGCGGTAAAATTAGGTGCTTTAGCCGCTGGTGAAAAAGGCCTAGAAGTTTTGCCACACTTAGAACGTTACTCAAAAGCGATCGGTCTGGCGTTTCAGGTTCAAGACGATATTCTTGATATCATCAGTGACACTGAAACACTGGGTAAGCCTCAAGGTTCAGACCAAGAGTTGAACAAGAGCACTTATCCATCGTTGCTGGGTTTAGAGGGAGCAATGGAGAAAGCTCACACTCTGCTACAGGAAGCGCTTCAAGCATTGGAAGCAATCCCATACAATACTCAGTTACTCGAAGAGTTCGCCCGATATGTCATCGAGCGCAAGAACTAAACTATAAGCGCGCATTTATATGACTCTTGATATTTCAAAGTACCCAACACTGGCGTTAGCAAATACACCGGAGGAGTTGCGTCTTCTTCCGAAAGAAACATTGCCAACATTGTGCGATGAACTACGTACGTATCTGCTAAATTCAGTGAGTCAGTCTAGCGGACATTTAGCGTCTGGCTTAGGCACGGTAGAGCTAACCGTAGCTCTGCATTATGTTTACAACACCCCGGTTGACCAGTTGATCTGGGACGTGGGCCATCAGGCTTACCCACACAAGATTCTCACTGGCCGTCGTGATCAGATGCCAACTATCCGTCAGAAAGACGGCCTTCACCCATTCCCATGGCGTGAAGAGAGCGAATACGACACCCTTTCTGTTGGTCACTCCTCTACTTCTATCAGTGCTGGTCTTGGCATGGCCATCAGTGCGCAAAAAGAAGGTGAAGGTCGTAAAATCGTGAGTGTGATTGGTGATGGTGCGATCACAGCAGGTATGGCATTTGAAGCCATGAACCATGCTGGTGACGTTCATCCGGACATGCTGGTGATTCTGAACGACAACGAAATGTCGATCTCAGAAAACGTCGGCGCGCTGAACAACCATCTTGCTAAAGTGCTTTCTGGCAGCTTGTACACTTCTATCCGTGAAGGCGGTAAGAAAGTGCTGTCTGGCGTTCCACCAATCAAAGAGTTGGTGCGTCGTACTGAAGAGCATCTAAAAGGCATGGTAGTTCCAGGTACTCTGTTTGAAGAGCTTGGCTTTAACTACATCGGCCCAATCGACGGTCACGATGTCAATGAGCTCGTCAAAACGCTGAAAAACATGCGTGAGCTAAAAGGTCCTCAATTCCTGCATATCATGACCAAGAAAGGTAAAGGTTATGAGCCAGCAGAGAAGGATCCGATTGGCTACCACGGCGTACCAAAATTTGACCCATCACACAGCAGCCTACCTAAGAGCAGCGGTGGTAAGCCGACCTTCTCTAAGATCTTTGGTGATTTCCTTTGTGATATGGCAGCTCAAGATCCTAAGCTGATGGCGATTACGCCAGCGATGCGTGAAGGCTCTGGCATGGTGCGTTTCTCGAAAGAGTACCCAAGCCAATACTTCGATGTTGCCATTGCAGAGCAACACGCTGTGACGCTTGCTACCGGTATGGCGATTGCGGGTGATAGCCCAATCGTTGCGATCTACTCAACCTTCCTACAGCGTGGTTATGATCAACTGATCCACGACGTTGCGATTATGGACTTGCCGGTGATGTTCGCTATCGACCGTGCTGGTCTGGTTGGTGCAGATGGTCAAACTCACCAAGGTGCGTTCGACTTAAGCTTTATGCGTTGTATCCCAAACATGGTGATCATGGCACCAAGCGACGAAAACGAATGTCGCCAGATGCTGTACACAGGCCATAAGCACACAGGTCCAAGTGCCGTTCGTTACCCACGCGGTAGCGGTATGGGCACAGAAATCGAAAAAGACTTCACTGCACTTGAAATCGGTAAAGGTCGTATCGTTCGTAAAGGTGAAAAAGTGGCGATTCTTAGCTTCGGTACCTTCTTAGGTAACGCGCTAGAAGCGGCTGAAAACCTAAACGCAACGGTAGCAGACATGCGCTTTGTTAAGCCACTTGATGAAGCCTTGATTCGCCAACTAACCGCTGAGCACGATGTTCTGGTTACGCTAGAAGAAAACGCGATTGCAGGTGGTGCTGGCGCGGGTGTGATTGAGTTTATGATGAAAGATAAGATCATCAAGCCAGTACTCAACCTTGGCTTGCCAGATCGCTTCGTTCCTCAAGGCACACAAGACGAGCTACACGAAGAGCTTGGCTTAGATGCGAAAGGCATCGAGAAGTCGATCAACGATTACTTAGCCAAGTAAGCGAACGAATTACAACGAAGTAAATACAGAAAAGGGATGCCGTGGCATCCCTTTTGTTTATCTGTCGCTTTTAAAGCTTTAAAGATAGGTATTACATCCAACCTGCGTATTTCGCCACTAAGAACAGCGCGATGCCCGCCATAATGCCAGCCACGATATCATCAATCATGATACCTAAGCCGCCATGAACACGTTTATCTAACCAACCGATTGGCCACGGTTTTACCATGTCAAAGAAGCGGAACAAGATAAAACCTGTGAGTAACCATTTCCACTCTGTTAGCGGAATATTCAGTGCAGGCACTAAACTCATGGTGATCCAAAAACCTGCAAATTCATCCCACACGATCGAACCATGGTCGTGCACACCCATATCATCGGATGTCACCTGACAAATTTTAATGCCAACCAAACAAGATATAAGCACAACAACCACATAAATAGGAAAAGGCAATTGAGCAAGTAACAAGAACAATGGAACCGCCGCAAGCGTCCCCATGGTGCCGGGAACAACAGGCGATAAGCCGCTACCAAAACCTGTCGCTAATAAGTGCCACGGGTTCTTTAATGAAATCAGAGAGAGAGGGTTGGTCATTTCCTTTAAACCTATACTGCGAGTTTGGTTTCAATCTTAGGCTAGAGCCTAGCTCAGATCATTTGAAGTGGTCAAAGCCACTGAGATCCCAATCAAGAGGTTGATTGTTATCATGCAGCTCAAACGTACCTTTTGGTCGTATCTGGCCAATGCACGTTACTTTACACCCAGTGTGCGACAAAGCACTTTGTAGTGAGCCATGGTTTTGCTCTGGCACGGTAAAGCACAGTTCGTATTCTTCACCACTGGATAAAGCATACTGCTGCGCGCTGACCTTATCATCTAAAAACTGAACCAATTCTGAAGATATTGGTAGTTGGGAAACATCCAAACTGACTCCAACCTCGGAGCGCTTAAGAATGTGCTTAATATCAGATATCAAACCATCCGAGATATCAATCGCCGACGACGCGAGTCCAACTAACGCTTGCCCTGCTAAAACTCGAGGCGTACTGAGATAATGTGCCTTCTCTAACTCAGGCGCAGCAACTCGAGTGCGTAATGTGTTATCGAGCACAACATCGAGCCCCGCTTTCGCATCACCAAGGTTACCCGTCACGTAAACCCAATCTCCGACTTTTGCACCTGAGCGAGTAAGAGCTTTACCCTCAGGTACAAAACCTTGCACCGTCAAGGTTAGACTTAATGGCCCCTTTGTCGTGTCACCGCCAATTAACTGAATCCCGAAGTAATCAGCAAGGTCAAAAAACGCATCACAGAAAGGCGCTAACCATGCTTCGTCAGGCTCTGGCATCGTCAATGCAAAACTGACCCAAGCCGGCGTTGCTCCCATTGCCGCTAAATCACTGATATTAGAGGCAAGCGCTTTGTGAGCGACCCAAGCAGGATTCGCCTCCGCGAGAAAATGAGTCCCCGCCACCAGCGTATCGGTACTAATAGCTATCTGCACATTCGCAGGCGCCTTTACTAACGCACAATCGTCACCCGCAGCGAGGTGCACGTCTTTACGCTGGCTTTGACGCCCAACAAAATACTTATCGATTAAACTGAATTCACCAGACATTGTTCACTGACTTTTTGATGTAAAAGTTTTTGATACAAAAAAGGTCAGCATGTGCTGACCTTTTTAATGAAGAAATCGTTATTTCTTACGTACGTGTGGCGCCGCTTTATCTAGCACACCATTTACAAATTTGTGGCTGTCTTCTGCCGCGAATACTTTAGCAAGTTCAATCGCTTCGTTGATTACCACTTTGTAAGGAACATCTTCGCGACGAGTCATCTCGTACATAGCAAGGCGAAGAAGAGCAAGTTCCATCATGTCTAGATCCTGCATTGGACGAGACACGTATGGACGGATTTTGCTATCTAGCTCAGAGTGGCTAAGTACAACACCGCTTAGTAGTTCACGGAAGTAAGCTACGTCTGTTTCTGGAGCAGCTAGTGCAGGCTCAGATGCGTGAAGTTCTTCTTCATCGTATTTGTCGCCAGACAAAAACTGTTCTTCGATCGTGGCAACATTATCTTTAGTAATTTGCCATGAATAGATCGCTTGTAGCGCGAATTGACGTGCGTTACGACGTGCGGCTGGTTTCACACTGGCCCCCATTAGGAATCAATTTCAGATAGTACATTAATCATTTCAAGTGCGCTTAGTGCAGCCTCTGCACCTTTATTACCAGCCTTGGTTCCTGCGCGTTCAATCGCTTGATCGATAGTATCAACAGTCAATACGCCGAATGCTACTGGAAGGCTGTATTCCAGAGAAACTTGTGCAAGACCCTTGTTACATTCACTACAAACATAATCAAAGTGTGGAGTACCGCCACGGATTACTGTACCTAGAGATACGATAGCATCGTACTTACCAGTTTTAGCAACACGTTGAGCTACTAGAGGTAGTTCTACGGCACCTGGACAACGAACAACAGTGATGTTGTCTTCGCTTACTTGTCCGTGACGCTTTAGTGTATCGATCGCACCAGAAAGTAGGCTTTCGTTAATAAAACTGTTGAAGCGAGAAATAACGATAGCAATTTTTGCATTTGGCGCTGGGAAGCCACCCTCGATCACTTTCATAAGCTTTCCTTTAACTCTATTTATAAGTGAAAATTGTTCATCAAGTGAGAATCGCCGGATTCTATCACAAATTTGTGAGCAATATCTAATGGAAATTGGAGACGAATCACGAGTTCCTAGCCACCACTATGCTAAGTGAGCTGACGACTAGGAACGGATCGCTTGGTAATTATTCGCAGATGTACTCAACGACGTTGAGACCAAATCCGCCAAGTGCGTGGTATTTCTTGTTAGTAGAAGAAAGCAGACGCATATCGTGGATGCCTAGATCAGCAAGGATTTGCGAACCAACACCAACACGACGAGATGTACCTTGCTTCTTCGCTAACGTTGGCGCTTCGCCTTTATCTTGTGCTTCAAACATTTTCACGCGATGGATAAGCAGGTCTGTTGACTCTTCGTTGCCAAGAACAACCAACACACCACCTTCTTCGCCGATGCGCTTCATTGCCTTCTCAAGAGTCCAGCTGCGTTCTGCATTACGGTCGCTGCGAAGCACATCCGTAAATACGTCTTGTAGGTGAACACGAACCAACGGCGCTTCAGATGCTAAATCACCTTTACACATTGCGTAGTGTACTTGGTTGTCGATCGTGTCTTTGTAAGTCACAAGCGTGAATTCGCCAAATTCCGTTGGTAGCGCACACTCAGCAACGCGTTCAATCGTTGTTTCTGTGTTGTTGCGGTATTCAATAAGATCCGCAATGGTGCCTAGCTTAAGATCGTGCTTTTCTGCAAACACTTCTAGGTCTGGGCGGCGTGCCATCGTGCCATCGTCATTTAGAATTTCTACGATAACCGATGCCGGCTCAAATCCAGCAAGACGAGCCAAATCACAACCCGCTTCTGTATGACCAGCACGAGTTAGAACGCCACCATCTTGAGCAGCAAGAGGGAAGATATGACCCGGCTGCACAAGGTCAGCCGCTTTCGCGTTTGGCGCAACCGCAGCTTGAACAGTGCGAGCACGGTCAGCAGCAGAAATACCCGTTGTTACACCTTCAGCCGCTTCAATAGAAACGGTAAAGTTCGTAGTGTATTGCGCGTTGTTGTCTTGCACCATCGGCGGAAGACCTAGGCTTTCACAACGAGCTTTAGTCATAGTAAGACAGATCAAACCACGACCATGCGTAGCCATAAAGTTGATAGCTTCCGGCGTAATGTGCTCGGCAGCCATGATCAAATCACCTTCGTTCTCACGATCTTCATCATCCATTAGGATGACCATTTTGCCCGCGCGAATATCATCAATAATCTCTTGTGGCGTGCTGATAGGCATATTCTGTTTCCCGTTATTCAAAAATTTATTATTGCAGCAGCAATGTGTTTAACGTCTTGGTTAGGCGTGGATGCTGGCTTTAGTTAGCAACGAGTTTGAACCTAACCTTTATTAAGTCAATTAACCTGATAACGTTCTGTGATTATGGTCTGCTTCGCTTAAGCAAAACCATTTTGCTGCAAGAATTCCATCGTGATGCGAGATTCTTGCTTCTCTTCCTTTTGACCTTGTAACAAGCGTTCCATGTAGCGAGCTAATACGTCTACTTCTAGGTTCACTTTACGGCCAACTTGGAACTGATCGATGGTCGTTTCTTCACTGGTGTGAGGAACAATCGTCAGTTTAAAACCATTCTTACGTAAGTCATTCACCGTCAGACTAATGCCGTCTACCGTGATAGAGCCTTTCTCTGCCACATACTTAGTGATTTCGGCAGGCATCTCTACCCAGAACTCAATCGCACGACCCACTTGGTTACGTTCAACAATCACACCCACGCCATCAACATGGCCTGAAACAATGTGACCACCAAAACGTGTCGTCGGCAACATGGCCTTTTCTAGGTTCACTTTATCGCCAACTTGGTACGCAGCAAAACCTGTTTTGTTCAGCGTTTCCAATGATAAGTCTGCACTGTAATAGTTGCTACCGAAGTCTACGACCGTCAAGCAGACACCATTAGTAGCGATACTGTCGCCTAACTTCACGTCAGCCATATCCAACTTGCCAACTTCTACCGTTACGGTGATGTCTTCGCCTTTTGGCGTAATCGCAGTTAGTTTGCCAACTGCTTCTACAATTCCTGTAAACATAATGCTTCTTTCTAGCTTTGGTTGCGTTTGACGGTTGCGGTGATGCGAATATCCACACCCACCATTCGAACGTCGGTAATAGTTAAGTCGATAACTTGCGCCATCTCAGTCAGGCCAAGCGCGCCAATCAAACCTCGTCCATCGCTGCCCATCAACTTAGGCGCAAGATAAACGATCAATTCATCTACAAGATTAGCTTTGATTAGTGAGCTCGCGAGTGTCGCCCCTGCTTCAACCCACAAATGGTTAATATGAGATATGCTTGCGGCCGCTTTAAGTGTTGCCGCCAAGTCGACTTGGCCGTTTTTATCTAGCTCAGGCGCAATATCGCCACCTTGGCTAACAATAATACGCTCACCATCGGTATTGAATAGCTTTAGATCATCGCTAAGTTGAGACTGACGATCCAGAATAACACGAGGGGGCTGGCGAACTTCATCTTGTGGGTAGCTCGCTTTTACACTGTTAGGCAGGTCTTCCCAACGCACATTCAGTGATGCATTGTCATCAATCACTGTTTTACTGGTTGAGAGAATACCGCCACTCAATGCACGGTAACGCTGCACATCTTGGCGAGCCTTTGGGGAGGTGATCCATTGGCTCTGGCCATTGCTGAGCGCACTTTGTCCGTCTATACTCGCCGCCATTTTTAGCTGAACGTATGGCATGCCCGTTTGCATAAATTTGATGAAGCCTTTGTTCAGCTCAATGGCTTCGTTTTCTAACAAACCAACCTGAACTTCTACCCCAGCATCACGCAGCATTTGGAAACCACGTCCTGCAACTTTCGGGTTTGGGTCTTCCATCGCACAGACAACACGAGCCACTTTGGCTTTGATTAACCCTTCAGCGCAAGGCGGTGTGCGACCATAATGAGAGCAAGGCTCCAATGTCACATAAGCCGTTGCGCCTTCGGCTTTATCACCCGCCATACGCATTGCATGGACTTCAGCATGAGGTTCACCCGCTCGGTGATGATGACCTTCGCCAACTATCTCACCGTCACGGACAATAACGCAGCCTACGTTAGGGTTGGGTGCTGTGGTGTAAATGCCGCGTTTCGCCAATTTGAGCGCACGCGACATCATTTCGAAATCTTGAGGGGTAAATACTGAAGAGAGAGATTGTTGAGCCATGATTCAATCAGTCTTCTAGGCGAGCAATTTCTTCACCGAATTCACGGATATCTTCAAAGCTGCGGTAAACCGATGCGAAACGGATGTAAGCGACTTTATCCAGCTCTTTCAATTGATCCATCACTAGATTGCCAATCATCTCACTTGGTACTTCACGCTCACCCGTTGCACGCAGCTGAGACTTAATCATGCTGATTGCGAGCTCGATTGAATCGGCACTAACCGGGCGCTTTTCTAGTGCGCGTTGAATACCACCAACCATTTTATCTTCGTCAAACGGTTCACGGTTGCCGTTAGACTTAATCACTTTCGGCATCACCAATTCGGCCGTTTCAAACGTGGTAAAACGTTCGCTACACGCCAAACATTGGCGACGGCGACGAACCTGATGGCCGTCCGCAACTAAGCGGGAATCAATTACTTTTGTATCGTTCTCAGAACAAAAAGGACAATGCATATCACCTCCAAATAGCATGCGATTGGGGTAGTCCCAAAAGCAAGACTAGTGTAGCGGAATTGCTATGTTAGAGAAAACAAAAAGGGGCATCTCAGCCCCTTTTCAATCAATAACAGACAGTTTCTGTTAACTGCGTGCTAGGTAGTTTGCTTTACCAACCCATTTGTAGCTGGTTAGTTCTTCTAAACCCATTGGACCACGTGCGTGCAGCTTCTGAGTAGATACCGCTACTTCAGCACCTAAGCCAAACTGTGCACCGTCAGTGAAGCGTGTAGCTGCGTTTACATAAACCGCTGCAGAACCGACAGAATTGATAAACAATTCTGAGTTCACCAAGCTGTTGGTCATGATCGCATCAGAGTGGCTCGCGTTATGAATACGCATGTGGTCAATCGCTTCTTTCACGTCTGCAACCACTTTCACGCCAAGTGTGTAGCTTAGCCATTCCGTATCAAAGTCACCTTCCGCTGCATCACGAATTTGTGTTGCTTGAGCCATCAGAGCTTTTGCCTTTGGTTCAGCCACGAAGGTAACTTTATCGTTCATGCGCTCTACGATCATTGGTAGGAATTGCGCCGCAACATCTTCATGTACAAGCAAAGTGTCTAGCGAGTTACATGCAGATGGGCGTTGAACTTTCGAGTTTTCAACTACGTTCAGAGATTTCTCTAAATCCGCAGATTCATCAACGAAGATATGGCTGATACCAAAACCACCAATGATCACCGGAATTGTGCTGTTCTCTTTACACATTTTATGCAGGCCAGCCCCACCGCGTGGAATGATCATATCAACGTAATCATCAAGCTTAAGCAGTTGAGAAACCAACTCACGGTCTGGCTTTTCAATGTATTGTACAGAGGCTGCTGGCAAGTTCGCTTTCGCCAATGCTGATTGGATAACTTTCACCAGCTCCATGTTGGAGAAGAACGTCTCTTTACCACCACGTAGGATGCTTGCATTGCCTGTTTTTAGACACAGTGCTGCGATATCGATGGTTACATTCGGACGCGCTTCGTAAATCACACCTACCACACCCAGTGGTACGCGACGACGAGACAGTGACATGCCGTTTTCTAGCACTTTGCTGTCGATTTCGCTGCCCACAGGATCGTTTAGGCTGATCACGTTACGAACGTCATTAGCAATGCCTGTCAAACGCTCTTCGTTAAGTAGAAGACGGTCTAGTAGCGCATCGGTTAGACCCGCTTCACGGCCGAGTTCGATGTCTTTTGCATTTGCAGCCAAAATCGTTGCTGCATTTGCTTCTAGCTCATCAGCGATGATCGCTAGTGCTTGGTTCTTTTGTGCTGTTGACGCTGTCGCCAATTCGAAAGCTGCATCTTTGGCAGCTTTACCCATATTTGTTAAATCCACTTTGCTTCCCTCAATCTATTCTTGAATGACGACAAGATCATCGCGATGAATCACTTCTGAGCCGTAGTCATGACCCAAAATAGAGATGATGTCTTTACTGTGCTTACCGGCAATTTTCGCTAGGTCTTCACTTGAGTAGGCGCTAATACCACGAGCAACCAATTTACCCTGTGCGTTTGTCACACGTGCAACTTCACCACGAGCAAAATCACCACTGACTTTTACAACGCCTTTTGCAAGTAGGCTGCTGCCTTTACCCACAACGGCGTTCACTGCACCATCATCGATAATGATGTCGCCCGATGCCGCAGGACCAGCTAAGATCCAACGTTTACGGTTTTCTAGTGCTTCTGAACAAGGTAAGAAACGTGTGCCTTGTGGCTCCGAACTCAATGAATCGAAGATAACATTTGGCGCACTACCCGCAGCGATAATGACCTCAATCCCCGCACGACGAGCAATATCTGCCGCTTGAAGCTTGGTTGCCATACCGCCTGTACCTAGCGTGGTGCCACTACCACCCGCAATTTTACGCAAAGTATCATCGATGGTTTTCACTTCTTTGATCAGCTCAGCATTCGGATCTTTACGTGGGTCTGCGGTAAACAAGCCCTTTTGGTCAGTCAGGAGCAGTAATTTGTCTGCACCACACAAAATCCCCACCAAAGCAGACAAGTTATCGTTGTCACCCACTTTGATTTCGTTTGTCGCAACTGCATCGTTTTCGTTCACGATCGGAATAATGTCGTTTGCAACCAGAGCATTGATGGTGTCACGTGCGTTTAGGAAACGCTCACGATCATCCAAGTCAGCACGAGTTAACAACATCTGACCAATTTTGATGCCATAAATGCCAAACAAAGACTCCCATGTTTGAATCAAGCGGCTCTGGCCAACGGCTGCAAGCAACTGTTTGCTCGCCATCGCGTTGGGCAGTGCGGGGTATCCAAGATGCTCACGGCCTGCTGCAATTGCACCAGACGAAACCATTACTACTGAATGGCCTTGTTTCTTTAGTTCAGCACATTGACGAGCCAGCTCTACCATATGAGCACGGTCTAACGCCAAAGTGCCGCCTGTCAGCACACTTGTACCCAGTTTCACAACGACGGTTTGTGGTTGTGAAATCACTGCATTCTGTTGATTCGTTGTCATGATGTCTTCTGAAATGAAAAACAAATAAAGAGTGAACGTTTTAGCAATCAAATGGGGATTTAACAAGCAGAAAAGGTGCGAAAACGCACCTTTTTGTCTTATAGAGGAAGAAAACAGCCAAATTAGGCGAAATCAAACGATTCTGTGTGATATTCCACTTCCAGTTTGAAATGCTCAGCCACTGTATCGATAAGCTTTTGATGGAAGGTACTCTGAGTGAGGTAAACTTCTTCTGTCACCTTATCTGGCAATGGTTCTGAGGTCCAATCCCCTTCTTTGTTGTATTTACCGATGTGGTATTTTGCCGTAAAGCCACCTTCAATGGACTCCAAGTCCATCCACCAGCCCCAAAATTCACGTTTTTCTGGTGACTTTTTATCGTCAACACAGACAGATAGGCAGTCAAAATAGTAATGCCCTTCTTGTGATTGTGGTTCGCGCAGGTAAGGACCTATCGCCTTCAACTTTGACATCAAGCGAAAGTGAGTCGGCCCTTGAGTCGTCTCTGACATAAGAATCTCCGTTTCCATAGTAAGGATATTGAGCTATCCAAGAATGATTATTATTTTTAATTATCATGAGCTTATTTTTTGCTCATCTATATCACTCTTAACTAAATTAGGAGATTTGTCATCTTAATAATTCCTCCTCCAACCACTTTATGGCCAAATCGAGGGATTGCTCATAACCTTTTGTAATTGTCTTGGAACTGATTTTCTTTGCCTGCCCATATTGGCTAAACAGCGCAACCAACTGGTTATCACTGTGCGGTGAAACAGGGTCGCCTTCCAAGCTCAGCGCAAGAATAGGCACCTTCGTTTTGCGGCTGCTCAAAAAGCCTTGTACCTTCAACGACCACGCCATCATCTGACCTGCCATGCTATTGATGTCCACGGCGCTCTTACCCAAACGAGACGCCAGCAGATCTAGGTACATCTTCGGCATCTGCTGCAGTTTCTTCGGTGAGGTAAACAGATCGTGTACCGGTGCGCCTAATGCTACACAAGCTTTGATCTTCTCCTGCTCAACGAAAGAAAGACGAATCATCGCATTGCCGCCGAAGCGGAAACCAATCAACCCCACCTTATGATGATCCACCCAAGGTAAAGAGAACAACTCATTGAGTACAGCTTGGTGCAGACAACTCGAGTCTTCCGTTAAAGGCCAATGTGAGCTGTGACCGACCGATGGCATATCAATGGTCAACATCGCAATGTCTTTTGGCGCAAGGTGATTACGGAACAAACGCCACATGTCGGTTTGCAAACTATCCAGTCCCGCACTGACCATGACAACAGGAAGTTGTTTATCTGTGCGTGGCAGATGTAAGTTCGCGATGATCTTACGCTTTTGGTAAGGCACTTCGATCTGCTTAATAACGTACTGAGTTTTCTCAGAACCTTCGGTATAAGCTTTGTTTGCCAACACTTGAGCTTGAGCCGCTAAGTTGTCGTTCTTTAAATGTGGATAGCCCGCAATACTGAAGCACAGTGATGCCGTAAACAGTTCATCAGCAGCCTCTTCACCTTTCATTTCACCCGCACGGCGCTGGTGTTCCATTCCAAGTTTGATCCATTCAAACGTCCAGTTACCGCTGTGGTAGCCCATGACAGTGTCGAGCCACTGGTCTTCGGTACGCGAATGCTTGGACGACGCAATCTTAGACAGAACACTTTCCATTTCGATTGGTGACAAACCTTGCCACGCCCATTGAAGGCGCCTTAAGTGGCGATACCAAGCGCGGTCGCCATGCTCTTCTCGCTCATCAAGAATCTTTTGGCTGGTCGGCATGTACTGAGTAAGTGCGGAGGTTTCTTTCGCTTGCTTGTGTTTTACAAACAAAGTTTCAGAGAGGTTTTTACTGACGTCTTCTGGCATAGGAAGAACTCTAGGCTGGTTGCGATAGCGTAATAATAATAAAAAAAATGCCCCTATAAAGGGGCATTTCTCAATATTCTTAGTGCAAACTTATTTTTGCTTACGGTTCACTGGCTCAGCAAACTGGATAGACATATCCCAAGGTTGCTCGATCCAAGTGTCTTGAGCGATGTCTACTACGTAATCGTCTAGTAGCTCAACACCTGCAGGCTTAGCACATACTGCGATAAGTTTCGCTTTCGGGTACATTTCACGTAGCTTGCGTGCTGTGTCACCGCTATCTACTAGGTCTTCAACGATTAGGAAACCTTCGCCGTCACCTTCTGGTGCTTTAACTACTGTCATATCACGCTGGTGATCGTGGTCGTAGCTAGAGATACAAATAGTATCAACGTGACGAATACCCAGTTCACGCGCTAGGATTGCACCAGGAACTAGACCACCACGGCTTACCGCCCAAATACCTTTCCATTGCTCAGCTGGCATTTGTTTCTCAGCCAGTTCACGGCAGTAAGACTGCATCGCATCCCAAGTGATAATGAATTTTTTACTCATTGTAATAACCTAATAATTTCAAAATATGCATCCCCTCTATCTAGCTGTTGGCGCTGAAATGGACTCAACAAGCTAAACTTTCCACACCAGAGGAAATGGGGGTTTCAAGCTGCGCAAACGATTATTCTACCGAAACCCATGGCTAATACCAACGCTGATATCAAAATTCTCCGCCAATTCCGCAGAAAAACCGAGTTCGGTGAACAATACAAATTAGAAAAGTGGATGAATTTGAATACAAATCCCCCACAAACAAAAAGCCAGTGCGAACTCAAGCTCGCACTGGCTTTTTTCAATCGTTGGAATTAACCGACCATGTATTTCACGATGAAGATAGCAGACATCACCCACACACTCATCGATACTTCACGGCCTTTGCCACTGAACAGTTTGATAGCAGCGTAAGCGATGAAACCTAGCGTGATACCTTCTGCAATCGAGAAAGTAAGAGGCATTACCAAACAAGTAACCACAACTGGCGCAGCTTCTGTTAGGTCACGCCAGTCGATACCAACAAGACCAGAAAGCATTAGGATCGCTACGTAGAACAGCGCACCAGATGTTGCGTAAGCTGGAATCATACCTGCTAGTGGCGAGAACAACAGAGCTAGAAGGAACAATACGCCAACAACCACAGCTGTTAGACCAGTACGACCGCCTGCTGCTACACCAGAAACACTCTCAATGTATGACGTCGTGTTAGATGTACCTAGTAGAGCACCTACTGAAGTCGCTGTTGAGTCAGCAAGTAGCGCTTTGTTTAGACGTGGAATGTTGCCGTTCTCGTCAGTTAGACCTGCTTTTTGTGAAACGCCAACTAGCGTGCCTGCAGTGTCGAACAAGTCAACGAATAGGAAAGCAAATACTACCGAGATCATGCCAACTTCGAACAGACCAGAAAAGTCTAGCTGCATGAAGGTTGGTGCAATGCTTGGTGGTGTAGACATGATGCCGCCCCATTGAACGTCACCAAAGATAAGACCAAGAATTGTCACACCCAAAATGGCAATCATAACCGCACCTTTCACACCACGGTGAACCAGCGCGATAGTCATAAAGAAGCCAATAGCCGCAAGTACAGATGGTAGCGAAGTGATGTTACCCATAGAAACTAGCGTTGCTGGGTTATCTACTACGATGCCTGCGTTTTTCAGTGCGATGAACGCAAGGAAAAGACCGATACCGGCAGAGATACCTGTACGAAGAGAAAGTGGAATGGAGTTGATGATCCACTCACGGATCTTGAACACACTCAAGACAATGAATAACAGACCAGAAACAAATACTGCTGCTAGCGCTACTTGCCACGTGTAACCCATACCCAACACAACAGAGTAGGTAAAGAACGCGTTTAGGCCCATACCTGGAGCCTGAGCGATTGGGTAGTTTGCTACTAAGCCCATGATGAAACAGCCAATAGCTGCAGCAAGACACGTCGCAACGAACACGGCACCACGATCCATACCAGTATCTGCAAGGATAGCTGGGTTTACAAAGATGATGTAAGCCATAGTTAGGAAGGTAGTGATACCTGCGATGATCTCAGTGCGCACGTTGGTGCCATTTTCACTAAGTTTAAAGAGCCTTTCGAGCATGATCGAATCCTGTAAAAGGTAAAAAAAGTAAACGGTTGCGTAATCGATTGGCTCGAATTATAAAGTTATCAAATAACAAATTCCAGATAGAATTTTCACTCTAATGGGATTTTTTTCTTCGGATATGAAACCTATTCGCTAGTGTTTTAAACAGGCTAAAAATTTAGGCCTTAATAAACAACAACTAACAGAGTTATGTTCTGTACAACCCAACGTGTACAAACTGAACAATGTATTAAACTTTCAAACGCAAACCGGAGGTTTTGGACGTAAAACACCCACAGAATTGGTCAGGAAATGAAATATGTGGAAGAAGCAGCAGTAGAATGCGAGCTTGGTGGCGAGAAAGTAGCCGAAGTTTGGAATTGCAGATAAAAAAACGCCACTCAATTTGAGTGGCGGTGAATCATGTCAGCACTATGCACTGAAAAAAAATTCCAATTTATAGGGGTGAACAAATTTGTTCGAGTCACATGCGTTGGCTTCAATTAGTAACCAAAGCTTGTTGGGTATACAAAGTTACCGGTGTAAACAGATTTACTGTTCCAGAACATTGCACTTGGTAAACCTTTCATAAATATCACCTTCTAAATCAATTAATACTGTTAATTTGGTTGATTTCTCGGTTCCTTGGAGGCGATAAACGGACTCATCCTTTGAGCATTTCATTCTTCTCTCAGAAGCTGGTTACAAATATACCACCAAGAAATTTAATTACAAGCATTTTAGTGACCAAAATCACAAAACATTGATAAATTGATCTTCATCAAGAATTAACTGTAATTAAATTACAGTTTAGTAAATTAAAAAATAGCAAAACTTTCAATTCATACTAAGTGCGTTGCATTAGTGTATTGCATTGTGTTCATAATCTGTGACAGTTCTAGGGCAAATCCTTTTCACCACAACTACTAGAACGGCTTTTGTGGTGGTATGCTGATGGCAATTTCAAGCCAATACCGATTAGCATTTACTGCTAAACACTCATTAAATTTACGGTTTAAATTTGGCAAAGCACATCAAAAGGAGTCTTCCGTGTCTGAATTCCATTCTGAAATCAGTACCTTATCACCTACTCCACTTTGGCAGTTTTTCGATAAGATTTGTTCAATTCCTCACCCTTCAAAGCATGAAGAGGCGCTAGCTCAGTACATTGTTACTTGGGCAACAGAGCAAGGTTTTGACGTACGCCGCGATCCAACTGGCAACGTGTTCATTAAGAAACCAGCTACTCCTGGCATGGAAAACAAGAAAGGCGTGGTTCTTCAAGCGCACATCGATATGGTGCCGCAAAAGAATGAAGATACTGATCACGACTTCACAAAAGATCCTATCCAGCCATACATCGATGGCGAATGGGTAACAGCAAAAGGCACAACACTTGGTGCAGACAACGGCATCGGTATGGCTTCTTGTCTTGCAGTTCTTGCTTCTACTGAAATCAAACACGGCCCTATTGAAGTGCTGCTAACGATTGATGAAGAAGCTGGCATGACTGGCGCATTTGGCCTTGAAGAAGGTTGGCTAGAAGGCGATATCCTTCTTAACACGGATTCAGAGCAAGAAGGCGAAGTCTACATGGGTTGTGCTGGCGGTATCGACGGCGCAATGACATTCGACATCACTCGCGATGCCATTCCAGCAGGCTTTGTTACTCGTCAGCTAACGCTAAAAGGCCTAAAAGGTGGTCACTCTGGCTGTGATATCCACACAGGTCGTGGCAACGCAAACAAACTGATTGGTCGTTTCCTTGCTGGTCACGCACAAGAGTTGGATCTTCGTCTTGTTGAGTTCCGTGGTGGCAGCCTACGTAACGCGATCCCTCGTGAAGCATTCGTTACGGTTGCTCTACCAGCAGAAAACCAAGATAAGTTAGCGGAATTGTTCAACTACTACACTGAGCTACTAAAAACTGAGCTTGGTAAAGTTGAAACTGACATTGTGACTTTCAACGAAGAGTTCGCGACTGATGCACAAGTATTTGCAGTTGCAGATCAACAACGTTTCATCGCGGCGCTTAACGCGTGTCCAAACGGCGTAATGCGCATGAGTGACGAAGTTGAAGGTGTGGTTGAAACGTCACTTAACGTTGGTGTTATCACAACAGAAGAGAACAAAGTAACCGTACTTTGCCTAATTCGCTCACTGATCGACTCAGGTCGTAGCCAAGTTGAAGGCATGCTTCAGTCTGTGTCTGAACTTGCAGGCGCGCAAATCGAATTCTCTGGTGCTTACCCAGGTTGGAAACCAGATGCAGATTCTGAAATCATGGCAATCTTCCGTGATATGTACGAAGGCATCTACGGTCACAAACCAAACATCATGGTTATTCACGCAGGTCTTGAGTGTGGTCTATTCAAAGAACCTTACCCGAACATGGATATGGTTTCTTTCGGTCCAACCATCAAGTTCCCGCACTCTCCAGATGAGAAAGTGAAGATTGATACCGTTCAACTGTTCTGGGATCAAATGGTTGCACTTCTAGAAGCAATTCCAGAAAAAGCGTAATCTTAACCAGATTCGATAAATACGAAAAAGGGTGCCGAGGCACCCTTTTTTATTGCGAGCTCAGAAAAAGTCGCAACTTATGCACGAGTTTGCGCGTATGACGCTAGCTCATCCATAGAAGTCTTAGCAACAACTTCACCATCAATGTAGTAAGTAACAAACTCACCTTCACGAACACCCATTAGTGTCGCTTTTTCACCGTTGTTGTAAGTGATGTCCATTTGAACTGTGTTTTCGTCGATCTGTTGCATTTGACCTTGTTCGATAACACGGTTATTCGTAATAGGACCAACAGGAGCTGTCGTTAGAGACTTATCTAACTGGTGGTTTACGTCGATGTAAGTGTCCATCTTCTTATCAAAGATGTGTGGCTTACCGTTTAGCGGGTTTTTACCAGTCCAGAACTCTAGCGAGTTGAACACAATGTAGTCAGCCGCAATCGCAACACCGTAAACTGGCGCCATTAGCATGTTTAGACCACCACGAGCGTAACGGTTATCAACGGCTTTCAAGTTGAAGCCCATAACGTAACCCGTTACTGCGTTGCTGCCTACACAGCCAGAAAGAGAAACTGCTACTGCAGTTAGTGCGCCAATTTTAGCGATCGCCTTTTTCATTAAAACCTCTAGTTAAATAGTATTAGGTCAAAAATTCGGCGGGGATAGTAGCGGATAAAAACAAGAGGTAAAAGACAGTTTTTCGCCAAAAAAATATTAGTATTAAATTTAACACAGCTTTATTTTTTCTATGAATATAACGAATCAAAAACCAAGGCAAGGCTACTCAATCGATACTAGATTTCACCCAATAAACTTACACAAGCCATACATTCGGTGAATTTTTGATCTTTTCGATAAAAATTATTGTTCGTCACATCAAGAAGAATGATTAGTGTGATTTTGAACCAGTTGTTACATTGTTGCTAACGTATTTGACAGAGATGGTTTATGGCCAGAAGTAAAAAAAGCAAAGTATTTGAGCTGCTCGGGCACCAAGTACAACCAGGACAACGACTAGAAACCGAATTTGAAGCGGCACAGCTTTACACGCACTCGCCTCTTTCTATTCCTGTGGAAATTATCCACGGTAAACAGGAAGGCCCTGTTTTAATGGTAAATGCAGCGATCCATGGTGATGAGCTTAATGGCGTAGAGATCGTTCGTCAGATGATCAACCAATTGGATCCAGCCAAACTAAAAGGCACGGTGATTGCGGTTCCTATCGTCAACGTGTTTGGCTTTATCCATAAGTCGCGCTACCTTCCAGATCGTCGCGACCTAAACCGCTGCTTCCCGGGCAGTGAGAAAGGCGCATTGGCATCACGCATGGCGCATGGCTTCTTCAATAACATCGCCAAGCGTTGTGACTATATTTTGGATCTTCACACGGGTGCGATTCACCGTACTAACCTACCTCAGATCCGTGCGAACTTGAGCAACCCAGAAACACTACGCATTGCAAAAGCATTTGCGACACCAGTGATCGTAGACTCAGCTCTACGTGACGGCTCTCTTCGTAGTGAAGCGGAAAAGTGCGATATCCCAGTACTGACTTACGAAGCGGGTGAAGCTCTGCGCTTTGACCCATTGTCGATCAGTGCAGGTGTACTAGGTGTGCAACGTGTAATGCAGGCTATCGGCATGCTACGCGCGAGCCGCAAAAAACTACCAGAGCCAATCATCGCAAAATCCACCAGCTGGGTTCGCGCATCGGGCAACGGTATCCTACGTACGGTTGTGAACTTGGGTGATAAAGTAGAAGAAGGCGAGACTCTCGCTTACATCAGCTCGCCTTTAGGTCATGACGAGCTAGAGCTGTTGGCACCAAAAGGCGGTATCGTTATTGGCCAGCAAACACTGCCACTGGTTAACGAAGGTGATGCAATCTTCCACATCGCTTACTTCAAGCAAGATGATGACATGGTTGAGCAAACGGTAGAAAGCTATATTGAAGAGCTAACTGAGTTCGATGTCGACCAAGTGACGACGGGGCAAATCCCACTAGAAACGCAACAATAATTGCGAACTAGCAGAAACCAACTTCCAAGCCCAGATTTCATCTCTGGGCTTTCTTTTGTCGTAAAAATAGACACTCTCACTATCCAGCAGACCAAAAACCAAACAATAATCCAATTTACCGTCAAATAGTGGGTATAAAAGTTTACAGTGAAACTAAAAATCATTATTGATAATTAATCTCATTATCATTTATTAATCTTTTCAGCATTCATATAATCCCCGCCTCTCAAATTACTATAACAAATGAATATGAAACGATTATCGACCCATCGCTTAAAAGTAAGCCTTGTCTCGCTCGCAGTGCTCAACTCACTTTCTCTCCATGCAGCGGAAAACGCCGACGAAGAACTTGAAGTCATTGGTGTCCACTACGCCAAACCGATTACCGTCGCAGAACCTGCTGAAACCATCATTGATTGGACCCAAATCGAAGAGCAGCAATACTCTAACTTTGCAGCAATGATTGACGCCGTACCTGGTGCCACGCTTGACGGAGGTGCTCGTTCTGGTGGTGAGCGTATTAACATTCGTGGCTTCGACGACCCTAGTGACATCGCCGTATTCGTTGATGGTGCTCCAATAGGTTTCCAACAATACCGTTACGGCACCTTCTTCTTCGACCCCTTCTTGATTGGTGAAGCGAAAATCATCAAAGGTGCGCACGACTACCGCGCGCTAAACGGCAAATTTGGTGGGTCTATCCGAATCAAAACCAAAAGCGTTGATGACTTGCTCGAGGGCGATCGCAACTTCGGCGTTCGAGCATCAACGGGTTATAACAATAATGGCGATGAGAACTCATACACACTCTCCCTTTATGGCAAAAATGATGCTGGCTTCTACTTCCTAGCTAACGGCTCAGTAAAAGATTCCGACGATATTAAAGTCGGCGGCGGTGAGACTCTGGATTACTCGGGTTACGAGCAAGAGAACATGCTCGTAAAAGTTGGCTATGAAAATGATGACCACGAATTTGAAATCAGTCATACACGTTACCAAGATGAAGGTCGTAAACCATGGGCTAACCGTCGTGGTCAAATGCCAACCATTTCGGATTACAACATCAAAAAATATGGCTCGTTAGAAAAAGCGCAATACGCTTACACGGTCTACAACGAATACAAAGACAATACGACGACAGTCTCCTACCACTATATGCCAACCAACCCTTATATTGATTTCAATATCAAATTGGCTCGCTCGGAGAATGATCGCCACTGGGTTCGTCCTGATATCGCTTTCGAGAAAATGTTCGTCTCAGTTGGCAGCTACGGCCACGAATCTTGGTTGAGTTATCAACGCGATTACGTCGACGTATTCAACCAAGTTCAACTTGGTGACCACACACTAGTCACTGGGCTTCAGTACCAAAAAACGGATCGTGACTCCTTGGTATTTAATGCTTCTTATGATGATAAAGAAGCAAAAAACTACGGTTGGTATACTCCGTACTACGAACCATCGGGCACTCAGTCTATATACGCGGCCTACATTGCTGATCACTATCAAGCAACCGACCGCCTGACGATTACCCCCTCTCTGCGTTATGAGTACATCACGAGCGAAGGTAAAGGTAACGCGGCGCCAGATTACAATGATCCAGCAGCAGGCCATGATTACAGTGAAACAAGCCATAACGGCTTTAGTCCACGTTTGGATGTCGATTTTGACGCGACCAACAATACTCGTTTGAACTTCTCTTATGCCTACGCCTTAAAAGCTCCAACCGTCGATAACATTTACTCTGTGCAATATGCCCGAGCAACAGCCACAGCAACGGCACGCGATCTCGATGTTTCTCGTATTCATGCTTATCAAGCCAGTGTGATTAATTTGGCCAAAGGATTGGTTAGCGAGCGCGACAACCTCGCAACAGAACTGACATTGTTCTACAACGATGTGAGTGACACTGTTGATATCCGAACTGGTGAAAACTTAGATAAAGACAGCGGTGATATTCAAAGTTGGAGCACAAACCTAGATGGCTTCAAAAACTACGGCTTCGAGTTGATTTCGCAGTACCGCATCGCAGATTTCTATTCTGATTTCTCAGCAAGTTACATTCGCGGTAAAAACAAAGGCAGCCTATCAGACTCTACGGGCTCTGATGATGACTACCCAGGTGTACCACCTCTGAATATTAACCTTGGGTTGGGCTACGAGTGGATTCCGGGCCTGCGAACAGGTTGGGAAGTCCGTTGGTACGATGCACAAACGAAAACCAAAGCGGAAGGCGACAACCTAAAAGTCAAATCACCAAGCGAGCAGTACACATTACAAAATGCTTACGTTGTCTGGGACGTACAACAAGTTAAAGGTCTAAGTGTCGGAGCAGTCGTCAACAACCTAACTGATCGTTATTACGAAGCTTACTTGTCGAATGGTGTGCCTTCTCCTGGCCGAGAAGTGAAATTGAATCTGACTTACCAGTACTAATTCGATACTCACCAACCAATAGCAATCTAGCCAAACTCGGAGTAACCGCTTGCTCCGAGTTTTTATTTTTACTCAAAGCCATTTTTAGTACGTTCGCCGGTGAAGAATATGACAAGAACACAAAAAGCAAAAACAACGCTTGTTGCAATAAGCCTGTCCTGCGTTGTTACGCCCTGTCTAGCACAACAAAACCTCACTCAATATTTAGAACAACAAAGCAATAATTTATCGCAGGAAGATCATTACTTAGCTCCCGTTTCGAAGAACTTAGATCTTGATGCTAAAGCAGACACAATTGTATGGAAAGACGACCAAACGCCTAGAGATTGTCAGTACGCCAAAGGAGAGGCTACCGAAGCAAGAGATTACGACTACGGTGTGGCAAACAATCTATCAGACGGGTTACACCACATTGATTTACAGCCTGTTCACACGCCGAAAAAGCTGCGCAAAGATCATATCTACAATACTGCGTCATCGGGTAGCTCAGTCAAGTTCTCAGTTTCTTCTGACTGCTTATAACGACACAAATAAAAATGCCCCGAGATAACCTCGGGGCATTTTCAAATTCATAATCGATGGTATTCAACCATCAAGCACACTGCGATTATTCTTCGTCAGCGTCTGCTTCACGAGCTTGACGAGCTTCTTCTTTGCGAACTTTTGCCGCTAGTTGCTCTGCTTCGCGCTCTTGACGTTGTACTGCTTTACGCTCGTTACGAACTACTTGGTTTTGTACAAAACCCGCTAGTTCCTGCTCAGCCCAAGCTTGTGCTTTCTCTTCGCTGTCAAAACCAGTTTCACGTTTTGATACCACTACTTTACGAGAAGTCACCTGACGAGTGATCTCTGCGCTCCAACCGTTACGTTTTTCAGTTACGCGGATAGCAAATTTTGGATTTTTAGCCATTTCTTTCATTTCCTAAGGGATTAATCAGGGATTCGGTCAACTTGATAACTCCATCTAAGCTGAGCTGTTTAACACCATCCCTTGGTAAGCGCGGTATTAGAGCATAAAAGTTACCGAAACGCTGCAAGTTTTTTACGGGAGACGGGAGACGGGAGACGGGAGACGGGAGACGGGAGACGGGAGACGGGAGACGGGAGACGATTTCATTTTGTCTATTTAGGAATTAATACTGTCAACACCTTATGAGTCCATGTATCTAGCACTAGTATTCCAACACATACCTCTCGATTCCTACAGCGAAGTGTTCCCGACTCTCGAAACGCTGCACCCTGTAGGGCTTCGACCTAAAAGAAAGCGCCGGTCTCTCAACCAGCGCTTTACTATTTTCGTTAACCGTTGACTAAGTCATGGTTAGCCGATGTTCTTGCGCGCGTTTTGGAACATACGCATCCAAGCGCCGTTCTCACCCCAACCTTCTGGAGACCATGAGTTCGCAACTGTACGGAATACACGCTCTGGGTGCGGCATCATGATAGTTACGCGGCCATCTTGAGTCGTTAGACCCGTGATTGCGTTTGGCGAACCGTTCGGGTTGTTCGGATATTGCTGCGTTGGGTTACCGTGGTTATCCACGTAACGAACGGCAACCGTACCTGAAGCTTCAATCGCTGCTAGGTGGTCAGCATCACGTACTTCTACGCGACCTTCACCATGAGACACTGCGATTGGCATACGAGAACCGGCCATACCGTCGAAGAACACAGAATCAGATTTCTGAACTTCTACTAGACTAAAGCGAGCTTCAAAACGCTCAGATTCGTTACGAACGAAGCGTGGCCACAGGTCTGCCCCTGGGATTAGCTCTTTCAGGTTCGATAGCATCTGACAGCCGTTACACACACCTAGAGAGAACGTATCTTCACGCTGGAAGAAACCTTCAAACTGGTTACGAGCTTGCTCGTTGAACAGGATAGACTTAGCCCAACCTTCACCCGCACCAAGTACGTCACCGTAAGAGAAGCCACCACAAGCGACTAAGCCCTGGTACTCTTCTAGAACCGCTTGACCGGTTAGGATATCGCTCATGTGGATATCTGTTGCTTCAAAGCCTGCACGGTCAAAGGCTGCTGCCATCTCAACGTGAGAGTTAACGCCCTGCTCACGCAGAATTGCCATCTTAGGCTTAGCGCCTTTCGCGATATATGGCGCTGCAATGTCTTCGTTCACATCGAAGCTTAGCTTAACGTTCAGACCTGGGTCCGAGTTGTCTTTCTTAGCTTCGTGCTCTTGGTCAGCACATGCTGGGTTGTCACGTAGACCTTGCATCTTGTGCGTTGTCTCAGCCCAGATAGTACGTAGTTCAGTGCGGTTACGCTCAAGAACAACTGTCTCACCAGAAGTAATCACTAGCTCATCAGATGCTTCTACAGAGCCAATTACGTGTGAACACGCTTCAAGACCGTTTGCTGCAAGAGTAGAAAGTACAGCGTCTAGGTCATCGTTCTTAACCTGAAGTACCGCACCTAGTTCTTCGTTGAATAGCGCCGCTATTGCATCTTCACCAAGGTCAGCGATGTCAGCTTTAACGCCACAGTGACCCGCGAATGCCATCTCAGCTAGAGTAACGAATAGACCACCGTCACCCTTATCGTGATAAGCCACTACTTGATCGTTTGCTACTAGAGTTTGAACTCCTTCGTAGAAACCTTTCAGTTGTGCTGCGTTGTCTACATCTGCTGGCTTATCACCAAGCTGCTTGTAAACCTGCGCAAGTGCTGTTGCGCCTAGACGGTTTTGCCCGTTACCTAGGTCGATAAGAACCAGTGACGTGTCACCTTTATCTGTGTGCAATTGCGGTGTGATTGTCTTACGAACATCTTCAACACGAGCAAACGCAGTGATGATGAGAGATAGCGGAGAGGTTACTTCTTTCTGTTCGCCGTTCTCTTCCCACTTGGTCTTCATCGACATTGAGTCTTTACCCACAGGGATAGTCAGACCAAGTGCTGGACATAGCTCTTCACCCACAGCTTTCACCGCTTCGTAAAGACCTGCATCTTCACCCGGGTGACCGGCTGGAGACATCCAGTTTGCAGACAGTTTAATATGTTTGATATCACCGATGTTTGTCGCTGCAATGTTTGTGATTGCTTCACCAACCGCTAGACGAGCCGATGCACCAAAGTCTAATAGAGCAACTGGTGTACGCTCACCCATCGACATTGCTTCACCGTGGTAAGTGTCGTAACTTGCTGCAGTTACCGCGCAGTTTGCTACTGGAACCTGCCACGGACCAACCATTTGGTCACGCGCGACAAGACCTGTTACCGTGCGGTCACCGATAGTGATTAGGAATGTTTTTTCTGCAACCGTTGGAAGGCGTAGAACGCGATCCACGGCTTCGTTCAGCTCGATGCCGTCACGGTTAACCGCCGGGTTGTTTGCTTTTAGCGTTTTCGCATCACGGTGCATCTTAGGCGTCTTACCAAGAAGCACATCCATTGGCATGTCAATTGGCGTGTTCTCGAAGTGTGAATCTTCAAGTTTAAGCTCACGCTCTTCAGTTGCGATGCCTACTACTGCGTATGGTGCGCGCTCACGCTTACAGATTGCATCGAATACTTCCATGTTCTCTGGCGCAACCGCCATTACGTAGCGTTCTTGAGATTCGTTACACCAGATCTCAAGTGGGCTCATGCCTGGTTCGTCATTTGGTACGTCACGCAGTTGGAAAATACCACCACGTTCGCCATCGTCGACAAGCTCTGGAAGTGCGTTAGAGATACCGCCCGCACCCACATCGTGGATGAATGCGATTGGGTTAGCATCACCAAGTTGCCAACAACGGTCGATCACTTCCTGACAGCGACGCTCCATCTCTGGGTTTTCACGCTGTACTGAAGCGAAATCTAAGTCTTCTGCTGATTGACCAGATGCCATTGAAGAAGCAGCACCACCGCCAAGACCGATGTTCATTGCAGGACCACCAAGTACGATTAGGCTTGCACCTACTGGGATCTCTTTCTTCTGAACGTGCTCGTCACGAATGTTACCCATACCACCAGCAATCATGATTGGCTTGTGGTAACCACGAACCTCTTCACCTGCGTGAGAGTTAACTTTTTCTTCGTAAGTACGGAAGTAACCAAGTAGGTTTGGACGACCAAATTCGTTGTTGAACGCCGCGCCACCTAGTGGGCCTTCTAGCATGATGTCTAGAGCATTAACGATGCGACCTGGCTTACCGAAATCTGTTTCCCATGGCTGTTCAAAACCAGGAATACGTAGGTTAGATGTTGTGAAACCAACAAGACCGGCTTTTGGCTTACCACCAATACCAGTCGCGCCTTCGTCGCGGATTTCACCGCCTGAACCTGTAGAAGCACCCGGCCAAGGAGAGATAGCAGTTGGGTGGTTGTGCGTTTCCACCTTCATTAGGATGTGCGCTTTCTCTTGGCTGTAGCCGTACTGGCGAGTTTCTGGGTTCGGGAAGAAACGACCTACATCAGAACCTACCATTACGGCTGCGTTGTCTTTGTACGCAGACAGTACGTTTTCTGGTGTCGTTTCAAATGTGTTTTTGATCATCTTGAACAGAGACTTCTCTTGCTTAACACCGTCGATAGTCCAATCTGCATTGAAGATCTTGTGACGACAGTGCTCTGAGTTCGCTTGTGCAAACATCATTAGCTCAATGTCAGTCGGGTTGCGTTCTAGCTTATTTACGAACGCATCGTAAAGGTATTCGATTTCATCATCTGCAAGTGCAAGACCTAGGGTAACGTTTGCGTTTTCAAGCGCAGCACGACCGCCTTTTAATAGGTCAACATCTGCTACAGGAGCAGGTTCTGCCGCTTGGAATAACGCATTTGCTGCATCAAAATCAGTAAATGTCACTTCCATCATGCGATCATGGATGAGTGCTTTTACATCAGCAATTTGAGCATCGTTAAGAGGAGTTGATGTCTCTACGTAGTATGCAGTGCCGCGCTCAAGACGTTTTACTTTGTCTAGACCACAGTTGATTGCGATATCAGTAGATTTAGAAGACCAAGGCGAAATAGTGCCCGGACGAGGCGTAACAAGAAGTAGAAGACCTTCTGGCTCATGCTCTTCGATCGTTGGACCGTAAGTCAGCAATTTTTCCAGTTTTTCCAACTCTTGAGCATCAAGGTCAGACTTTAGATCCGCAAAGTGCATGAACTCAGCGTAAATGCCAGTGACAGGCAGATCTTGTTCACGACAAAGTTCCAGTAGTTTATTAACACGAAACTCAGAAAGAGCTGGGGAGCCACGCAAAATTCTCATGTGCTTAGGTCTCTTATTGCAAGTGATTAAGGTGATATTGGAATAAATTCAGTGGGTTATACTGTTTTCTTCGAAGCTATTCCCGAAGGTTTTTCAAACCTATGCCGATGCCACCTCTTCGTTGCGAGCGCATTATATAGCAATTGTTTTTGTGATGTAACACCAAAAGCAACCGTTTGCGTCATTTTTTTCGTCAAATTTGAATTACGACTAAAATGTCGATAAATCACACAATGTCGCATTCTATCTGTCTGATTCACTTTGCCCCACCTGCTCGCTTTGATATAAAGGCAACTAGAAATTTATCGAGACGTACCGAATTAATGCAAATAAGTCAGTTCAACCGACTCAAGCGCAGCGCCCTACTTTTCGCTTCTGTGCTTTTACTTTCTGCCTGTCAGATTGAGTCGGAACCCAAAAGTGAATTCGAGCAAATCCAAGAGCGCGGTGTCCTACGTGTTGGCACGCTAAACAACCAACTCTCCTACTACATCGGTCCTGATGGCCCTGCTGGCTTGGATTATGAACTGGCGCGTAAATTTGCAGAACAGCTCGGCGTTAAGCTCGAGATCAGACCCGCTTTTCGTCAGGCAGAGTTATTCCCTGCCCTGAAAAAAGGCGATATCGATATTATCGCAACCGGTTTAAACCAAACCTCTCAAGCGGTGCAACGCTTCCGTCCTGGGCCTGCTTACTACTATGTGAGCCAACAAGTGGTGTACAAAAAAGGCCAGCTTCGTCCTCGTGATATCAACCAACTCATTAACTACCAAGAGTCGAAAGATGAGAAAGCGGGCGATGAAGACACTAATGCCGGAGCAGAGACGCTACAAATCGTTGAACAGTCTCAATTTGTTCCAACACTAACGGCACTACAAAAAGAGCACCCAGAACTGCAATTTGAAATTGTTGGTGACGCAGATACTCGAGATCTACTGAAACACGTATCGACAGGTGAACTGCGTTTTACCGTTACAGACTCTGTGGAACTGTCTTTGGCTCAGCGCCTTTACCCAGATCTAGCTTTGGCTTTTGAGCTAACCGAAGAGCAACCCGTTTCTTGGTTCACTCGTCGTTCTGAAGATGAAAGCTTGTATGCCATGTTGATCGAGTTCTTTGGCAACATTAAGCAGTCTGGTGAACTCGCGACGCTCGAAGAGAAATACATCGGCCATATTGAAGCTTTCGACTATGTAGACACGCGTGCCTTTATTCGCGCCTTGGATAACACCTTGCCGAAATGGTCACCACTGTTCCAAAAATACAGTGAAGAGTTCGACTGGCGCTTGATTGCAGCCTTGGCATACCAAGAGTCTCACTGGAAACCGAAAGCGAAATCGCCAACAGGTGTGCGTGGAATGATGATGCTAACGCTGCCAACAGCGAAGAGCGTTGGTGTGACTGACCGCCTAGACCCAGAGCAGTCTGTGCGTGGTGGTGTGGAATACCTTCGCCGTATCGTGGCTCGTGTGCCAGATTCAATTAATGAGCATGAGAAGATTTGGTTTGCATTGGCCTCTTATAACGTGGGTTATGGCCATATGATGGATGCAAGACGCTTAACGAAAGCGCAAGGTGGCGATCCAAATGCATGGGCAGATGTGAAAGAACGCCTACCATTGCTGCGTCAGAAACGCTTCTACAGTCAAACTCGTTATGGTTATGCTCGTGGTGATGAAGCGCGTAACTACGTCGAAAATATTCGTCGCTACTACCAGTCGATCATTGGTCACGTCAGCCAAAAGCCAGCGATTGATGAAGACACAGAAGATCTACAAGTGATCCCGCCACTCAATCCAGATTTGTTAATTTCTGGAGCAGTGGAAACCTTGGCGGAGCAGACTTCTGGAGCGGTGGAAACGATCTCCAACACTGAGGAAAGTTCACCTCAAGAGGCGGAACAGACACCCGAACCAAAAGCGGAATAAACCTTTCGAAAATAGCGAGCTCACAGCTCGCTATTTTTTTATTGAGTCAACAGATAAAGTTATCTAGAATCCATTCTTTCGGGCTAATCTAGCTTGTGCTGCCCCTTGGTGCCTTACCAAGGTTGGGCTCGCATAGCAGAGAGGCTCTTTTGGTCACCTCTCCTCGAACTGATGCCACCTTCGTCCGTAAGCGTGCCTCATCAGAATGTCATCGATTGATAATAAATCAGACACTTTGCCATGCGAGTGTCGGAGAGAGTGTTCGTTGTCTGCAAAAGGTTCTGATAATGAGAAAACGCAGAGTGCAGTCAAAACGTTTGAATAAGACGGTGGCTGCTAACCGCCGTAAGCGCAAGCTTACGTGTATGAAAAAGAAAGTCAGTGCACGTAACCGTGTTTTCGTTCACCTAGTGAATCACTGAGAACTTAAAGCAAACATCTGCTGCAAAGTAGGTGTTTGCTAAAGGCAACTAGTAACTAAAAGCCCAAGTCCCCCACCTTTAAGAAGCCCTTTTCCTTAAACTATTCGCCTTTTATTTCCTGTTCATCATCGTTCGCTCTTTGCGCTTGCTTCTTCGCTTTAATCTCTTTGCGACGACGCTTGAAAAACGCTTGTAACTGCGAGCGACATTCATCCTCTAGCAACCCACTTTCGACTGTCGCGTAATGATACGCCGCTTGGCTTTCGAACAAGTTCAATACCGTCCCTGCCGCACCTGCTTTTAAATCAGGCGCACCGTAAACGACTCGTTTCACTCGGCTATGTAGCAACGCACCAGCACACATTGGGCAAGGCTCTAGCGTGACATACAAAGTCGTATCAAGCAGTCGATAGTTTCCTAAAGCCTCTCCTGCTTTGCGTAACGTCTGGATCTCGGCATGAGCAGTCGCATCATGAGCACAAATTGAACGGTTCCAACCTTCCGCAATGATCTCTCCGTCTTTCACTAAAACAGCACCAACCGGCACTTCCCCTTCAGCTTCTGCTTGCTCTGCAAGCTCCATCGCACGGCGCATAAATAGTTCGTCTTGAGGGGAAAACTGAGAATCTGACAAAAGGAGGCTCCGGTATTTTGGATAGGTCGTAATTTAAAGTGGATTTTAACCTTCAAAGAGAGGAAGGGAAAGAGACGAGAGACGAGAGACGAGAGACGAGAGACGAGAGACGAGAGACGAGAGACGAGAGACGAGAGACGAGAGACGAGAGACGATTTCATTTTGTCTATTTACGGCAAACACTGTCAACGCCTTTTGAGTCATTGCATTTACCTCTAATATCCCAGCACATACCTCTCGATTCCTAGAGCGAAGCGTTCCCGACTATCGAAGCGCAGCGTCCTGTAGGACAAAGTCCGTTCTTCGATTCCCGAAAACAAAAAAGCGCCAGTCTCTCGACCAGCGCTTTTTAAATTAACTTAGTAACTTCAGCGTTCTTACATTGTGTAAGTGTATGGCGCTTGAATACCTAGAGGAATACCTAGCATCCAGTAAGCAACTAGGAAGATAGACCAGCCGATTAGCATAGCAATCGAGAATGGCATCATTAGAGACGCTAGCGTACCGATACCTGTCGACTTCACGTAACGTTGACAGTAAACCACTACTAGAGGGAAGAATACCATCAGAGGTGAAATGATGTTCGATACAGAGTCACCTACACGGTAAGCCGCTTGAGATAGCTCAGGAGAGATACCTACAGCCATTAGCATAGGTACTAGGATTGGACCGATAAGAGCCCACTTCGCTGATGCAGAACCGATTAGAAGGTTTACAGAAGCCGTTAGAAGAATCATACCGATGATAGTTGCTTCACCTGGTAGGTTCATCGCTTTAAGACCTTCCGCACCATATAGCGCTAGCATCGTACCGATGTTTGATTGCGCGAATGCAGATAGGAACTGCGCACAGAAGAACGACATTACAATGTATGCGCCCATCGTAGACATCGTATCCGCCATCGCTTTGATGATGTCGTTACTTGTCTTGAACGTGCCAGAAACGCGACCGTAAACATAACCCGGAATGATAAACAGGATGAAGATCAGTGGAACGATAGACTTCATGATTGGCGCAGAGAACGCTGTGATTTCACCTTCAGGTGAACGCAGTGCAGAGTTTTCTGGGATAAGCGCCACAACAAGAAGAGCGATACCTGCCATCATAGCCCAACCAGCGTAACGGAACGCTTTTGATTCAGTTTCAGTGAAAGAACCAAGATCTGGTGCTTTTTCTGCATCTTCATCAACAGGCGTGTTAGCTAGACGAGGTTCGATGATTTTCTCAGTTACGTACCAACCAATAGCAACGATGATTACTGAAGATAGACCAGTAAAGAAGATGTTTGCTAGAGGGTTTACTACGTATTCAGGGTCTAGAACCTGTGCCGCGGTTTGCGTAAAGCCAGCTAGAAGAGGGTCGATACCTGAAGGGATGAAGTTTGCAGAGAAACCACCTGATACACCTGCGAACGCTGCCGCGATACCCGCTAGAGGGTGACGACCTGCTGCGTGGAAGATGATACCACCAAGAGGAATAACTAGAACGTAGCCCGCATCTGCCGCAGTGTGCGATACGATTGCCACAAGAATTAACATTGGAGTAAGAAGTTTTGCTGGCGTGAAGTTCAGCATCTTCTTAAGACCAGTGGTGATGAAGCCAGAAGAATCGGCAACACCTACACCCAACATCGCTACAAGAACGATACCAAGTGGCGCAAAGCCAGTGAACGTTGTCACCATGTTAGCAAGGAAACTTGCTAGTGCTTCACCTGTTAGAAGGTTAGTAATAGTAAGAGCTTCGCCAGTTCGAGGGTTTAGAAGGTCGAAAGAAACATTCGACAAAAGTGCAGACGCAGCCCAAGTAATGATTAGTGCCCAGAAGAACAGAATCGCTGGATCAGGAATTTTGTTACCCGCTCGCTCGATAAAGTTCAGAAAGCGATCCATACCGCTCGGCTTCGGTGACGGTGCTTTATTTACTGCTTGGTTACTCATGGTAACTCCATATGAATGATGTTGGTGCCATGGCCTATTTGAATAATTATAACGGCCTATTTTCAACCGAGCATTCTATTAAATAGTCATTAAGAAAGCACAAGGTTCTACGTTTTTTTCCATATTTGGAGACATATTTTGCAAAAAAGCCATATCAATTAAACATAAAAAAAACAGTAGCACACCATTCGCGTTAACAGTTGAAAAACCACCTGTTAACCACCGAAATTAGCAATAAAAAGCGTCAATATTAACGATAAAAGTAATTATAAGCGGAATAGAAAACACCTCAGTTTTCGAACTCACTATACTGCGAAATCATAGTTTTCAATTCAACAGATTGTGTTTCCCCCATCCGGTCTTGCCAGCTAGAAGTAATGGTAATGGTTTTGAGTGAACCAGAAACTGTTGCCGCTGGAACTTCCCATTCCATAGTGTAAGCTCCCGCAGTAGAAGATCCTGTCACGATCGAAGCAAAAGAAGCACTAGAAATCGTAGAAAGCGCATCAGAAGCGCCGCGAGTCCGAAACCACTCGAGTTGATTTTCCGCTAAGCGCAGCGCCTCAATACTGTGAATCGCATATTCTGATTTGCGTTCCATATAGATTTGCAGCTTTGTCAGACCAAGTGCGCCGATGCCGAGTAGCAAGAATGAAATGAGCACCTCAATTAAACTAAAACCTTGTTGTTTAGAGATCATTCCAAGAGCCCTTTTTCCATTTAATTTTCTTGTGATCATTGGGTACGGATGTGGAATCAAATTCCAAGTTAACTGCGGCACCAAAAACACTTAACCCACCAGGGGTGTCGAAAACATATCCACCAACAGGTTTGAAAGAGCCACGGGAAAAAAAAGTAAGTTTCTTTATTTCGTCTGTAGAGAGTCCTCCTATAAATGGAGTGACTGAGACATCTGATGTCCACCTTGCGGTCATGTCACTGACTGTAGAAGTAAACAATTGGTAAACAGTTCCGGGAAAAGAGTCAGCACCATTAACCGACAATAAGCCATTCTCGATAACAAGAAGCTTAGGGCTAGCATTAAGGTTGATTCCGATACCGGTTTCTAGGTCACAATCACCAACCACCCACACTTTATCGCTCACAGAAAACGCACTGACAATCCTATCAACACAAGATTGAACTGTTGACGAGCTACTTGCCACACTCCCATCAATCACCACAAATCCATTTTTTATTTGAGTTAATTGGGAGCGAGGGTAACCAAAAAAAGCTTCAAAAGGGTCAAGGTTTGGGTCATAAATAAAATCATGCTCAAACATCTTTTCGTCGCCAATATAATCTTGATTGTTACCAATGACTTTCACTTTGTAGTCGTTTATGCCAGCAGAATCATCACAGTTAGAGTCACCAGAGACGCATAACCCTGAGCGCGCAGTATTAGTCATATGAGATGAACTACACGTTTTTCCAGAAGGATGTGTAGTAACAAAGGCGCCTTCCATTGCTACTGAAGTCATAAATCGAACAGACACACAAGTATCCGGTTCGACAAATTCAGGCGTAAAAAGATAGGAGCCCATTAACTTCAAATCAGATCGGGCTTGTATAGCTCCACTTGGCCTACCAACCACTTCAATACTTTTGAAGGCCTCAACTCGGTTATTTACGCTTGAAGATAGCTCGTAGAATTTGGGATCCACCAAAGATTGAGTTGCAACAACAGTACTTTGTAAACAACTAGAGTAGTCTTGCGCATTTGGTGTGACCGACATATCCGCTTTATTTATCGCGTAACCACACTCCAATCCCCCCTCAGCACGCCAATGCTCTTGCCGTGCTTCAATTTGGTTATTGGCACGTTTGATCTGATAGAAAAGAGACTTGTAGCTACCAAGCGACATCATTAATGTTGCGACAAGTAATACACTGACAACCAGTAACGCTACTGCACCTTGTTGTTTATTCATTATTGCCAGTTCCTTTGTTTCACCGTAAAGGACTGCTCGGTACGAGTACCCGTCGCATCTTTTAACTCTGTTCCCAATGTAACCGTCACCAGAGCACTCTTAGCATCCGTGTTTTCTAATACCTCACTCACAAGGTCAAACCGATTAACATGAATCGCCTTTTTATCGAAGAGAGTGTTACACGACCCTGTACCAGAGAGGTTGGCCACATCATTGATATCCCATATAGTGGCTTGCTTCTTTTCACACACAAAGAGCGACTCTGGCGTACCATCTCGCTGTTCATACACCACGTTTTTATACAGAGACGTGGCACCAGAAACCCCCACGTTATAAACGTATGCAATAAGCGCAGAATCAGCACCACTAATGGTGTAAAGCGTGTTGCTGGCACCAGAGATCTTGACCGAATTCTCATCGCTACCATCAAACCCTGCACGCTGAATATCACTTTTCATCATCTGTAAAACACTGGCCGTATTTTGCAATAGCATCAGCTCCTTTGAGCGTTCCATCGCTACCTTCTGCCCACTGATATAAAGCGAGCCGACAATACCCAAAGAAATCAGCCCTAAAGAAGAAGCAATCATAAACTCAACCAGGCTGGAACCTTTTTGGTTAAACATATTCACCTCTTAAGAACACGTTGAGTAACCGAAGAGCTCGGTATTATTGTTATCGCTGCATACACGAACGCGAGCAGAAAGAGTGTGGGAGATGAGTTTGAGTGCTTTTGCAGATTCCCCTACCGGATAGAATTTGATATTGCCGGAAGAAGGACGACCATGAACGTCGTCGAAACTGATTTGGTCGGAAGCGTAATTAGGTGTAACGACGATCCCTTCATAAGGCGCTCCTGAAAAAGAGAACAAAACCGTCCCTGCGCCCTCAGTTCCGTTATCAGTAAGATCGATGCGCCACTGACCATCATTAGATGAACTACCGGACATGATAAAGTGCGCCCACAGCCTCTCTCGGCGTAAAACAGCTTCTGATTTTCCCTGAATAACAAAACCATGCAGTTCATCGGCTAGGCGCTGCATTTTGTTGGTTTCAAAAACATTTTGGAAAGATGGTGCTGCCGCCGCCAGTAAAACACTCATTACTGCGATGGTGATCAGAAGCTCCAACAACGTAAACCCGCGAGGCATTTCCCAAATTCCTATGCAAACGGCAAAAGCGCCGTAATTCATCTTGCGCAGATGCTATCACCTGAGAAAAATAGGCGGAAAAGTGAAAAGGAAACGACTCGTCATGATTCGAATTTCTCGTTGCAACGGATACAACAGACGATTAAGAGGGATGACATTGGTCGAATTACTGATTGCCGTAGTGATTGTAGGAATCATTGCAGCTATCGCCTATCCGTCTTATTCCAACCACGCGATCACTGCACATCGCACTGTTGCGTTGAGTGACATCAGTCGTATTCAGTTAGAACTCGAAACTACTTACAACGGTGGCTATGACTGGAGCGGGATTATATCTGGGGGTAGTTGTACGATTTGTGATTCGGACGCAGACCGCTTCTCATTTTCCATCGCAAGCTCAGCAACAGCAGCATATACAATTACAGCAACCGCAAAATCTGATCGTGGACAAGATGGGGACAGCTGCTTTCCGAGCGGCCAAGATAAAAAAATAACATTAACTTCGACGAATATTGAATCACCAAGCGCTTGTTGGGATTAGGGAAAACTCCATTCACAGATAACTCATCACCAATTAACTGGCACAAAAAAGCCTGCATCACTGCAGGCTTTTTATTAGATTCATCTAACTCTGTTATTAGCTAGTTAGGTCATCAAAGAATTTTTTCACACCGTTGAAGAAGCCTTCAGATTTTGGCTTGTGTTTAGTTGCGGCATCGCCACCACAAGACTCATCAAACTCTTTCAGCAATTCTTTTTGACGAGAACTTAGGTTAACTGGTGTCTCAACCACTAGCTTAACGATTAGGTCACCCACACCGCCGCCACGAACGCCTTTCACACCTTTACCACGCATACGGAACATACGACCTGTTTGCGTTTCTGTAGGTACTTTAAGGTTCACACGGCCATCTAGCGTCGGAACTTCAACTTCACCACCTAGAGCTGCCATAGCAAAGCTTACTGGCACTTCACAGTATAGGTTGTTGCCTTCACGTTCAAAGATATGATGCTCTCTCACGTGAACTTGCACGTATAGGTCACCTGCTGGTGCGCCCATTTCTCCCGCTTCACCTTCGCCAGATAGACGAATACGGTCGCCAGTATCAACACCAGCAGGGATCTTAACGTTAAGTGTCTTAGTTTTCTGCTTACGGCCTTGACCATGACATTCGTTACATGGGTCTTTGATGATCTTGCCTTTACCGTGACAGGTAGGACAGGTCTGCTGTACTGCAAAGAAGCCTTGACGCATCTGAACTTGACCGTGACCATGACAGGTACCACAAGTCTCAGCTGAAGAGCCTTTCTTCGCGCCACTACCATCACAGGTATCACAGTGTACAAGCGTAGGTACTTCGATCTCTTTTGATACACCACGAACCGCTTCTTCTAGCGACAGTTCCATGTTGTAACGCAGGTCTGCGCCACGTTGCGCGCGCTGCTGACCACCGCCACGACGGCCGCCACCAAAGATATCACCGAACACATCGCCAAAGATGTCGCCGAAATCAGCGCCACCGCCACCAAAACCGCCGCCGCCGAAGCCGCCACCGCCTTGTTCAAAAGCAGCATGGCCGTACTGATCGTACGCCGCTTTCTTTTGAGGGTCAGTGAGAATTTCGTACGCTTCTTTTACTTCTTTAAACTTGTCCGCAGCAGACTCATCACCCTGGTTACGGTCTGGGTGGAATTTCATCGCTAGACGCTTGTACGCCTTTTTGATATCGCGCTCAGAGGCATCACGGCCTACGCCTAATACTTCGTAAAAATCACGTTTTGACATGTTCTTCGTCACCAATTAATTACTGCAAACGGCATGATTTACCGCTTGGTGTTTGTATCGTTCTAGGTAAGTGCACTCATTGCAAAATACTTAACTAGAAAGACAGCTTTGACAAACAGACGGGCGTAAGAGTTACCCCAAACGCCCGCGTACAAAAGTCTTATCGACTCTAGGCGACCATAGGCCGCCTAGTTAGAAATAATATTATTTCTTGTCGTCTTTAACTTCTTCGAACTCAGCATCAACTACGTCGTCTTCTTTAGACTGTTGAGCCTCAGCGTCAGCACCTTGTGCTTGTTGCGCTTGAGCTTGTTGTTGAGCGATTTCCATTAGCTTTTGAGCTGCCGTCATTAGCGCTTGAACTTTAGCGTCGATCGCTTCTTTGTCATCGCCTTTACGTGCAGTTTCTAGCTCAGAGATAGCTGCTTCAATCTTCTCTTTCTCTTCTGCAGGTAGCGCTTCACCAGCTTCTTCTACTTGCTTACGAGTACCGTGAATCATTTGGTCAGCTTGGTTACGTGCAGCCGCTAGCTCTTCGAACTTCTTGTCCGCTTCTTTGTTAGCTTCTGCTTCTTGAACCATTTTCTCGATGTCTTCGTCGCTTAGACCGCCTGAAGCTTGGATAGTGATCTTCTGCTCTTTACCAGTCTGCTTATCTTTCGCTGAAACGTGTAGGATACCATCCGCATCTAGGTCGAAAGTAACTTCGATTTGTGGCATACCACGTGGTGCAGCTTGGATACCTTCTAGGTTGAATTGACCTAGAGATTTGTTGAAAGACGCTTGCTTACGCTCACCTTGAAGAACGTGGATAGTTACCGCGCTCTGGTTGTCTTCTGCTGTAGAGAAAACTTGGTTCGCTTTAGTTGGGATAGTCGTGTTTTTCTCAACTAGCTTAGTCATTACGCCGCCCATTGTCTCGATACCTAGAGACAGTGGAGTAACGTCTAGTAGAAGTACGTCCTTAACGTCACCAGCAAGTACACCACCTTGAACTGCAGCACCCATTGCTACTGCTTCATCAGGGTTTACGTCGCGGCGAGCTTCTTTACCGAAGAACTCAGCAACTTTCGCTTGAACCATAGGCATACGAGTCTGACCACCAACTAGGATTACGTCAGTGATGTCGTTTACAGATAGGTCAGCGTCAGCTAGAGCAACTTTTAGTGGCTCAAGAGAACGTTGTACTAGGTCTTCAACTAGAGATTCTAGTTTCGCACGAGTCACTTTCACGTTCATGTGCTTAGGACCAGTCGCGTCTGCAGTCACGTAAGGTAGGTTTACGTCAGTTTGAGAAGTAGAAGAAAGCTCGATTTTCGCTTTTTCTGCTGCTTCTTTAACACGTTGCATCGCTAGTGGGTCGTTCTTAAGGTTGATGCCTTGCTCTTTGTTGAACTCGTCTACTAGGTAGTTGATTAGACGTGTATCGAAGTCTTCACCACCAAGGTGAGTGTCACCGTTAGTTGCTAGAACTTCGAACGTTTTCTCGCCTTCAACTTCATCGATTTCGATGATAGAGATATCGAATGTACCACCACCAAGGTCGTATACCGCGATAGTGCGGTCGCCGCCTGACTTGTCTAGACCGTATGCTAGAGCAGCCGCTGTTGGTTCGTTGATGATACGTTTAACTTCTAGACCTGCGATACGGCCAGCGTCTTTTGTAGCTTGACGTTGAGCATCGTTAAAGTAAGCAGGAACTGTGATAACTGCGCCAGTTACTTCCTCACCTAGGAAGTCTTCAGCAGTTTTCTTCATTTTCTTCAGAATTTCAGCTGAAACTTGAGGAGCCGCCATTTTTTGGCCTTGCGCTTCTACCCAAGCATCACCGTTGTCAGCCTTAACGATTTTGTAAGGCATGATTTCGATGTCACGTTGAACTTCTTCGTCTTCAAAACGACGACCAATTAGACGCTTAATTGCAAATAGCGTGTTAGTTGGGTTTGTTACTGCTTGACGTTTAGCAGGTTGGCCTACTAGCGTTTCGCCGTCTGTGTATGCAACAACAGATGCGGTTGTACGCTCGCCTTCTGCGTTTTCAATTACGCGTGGCTTGTCACCGTCTAGAACAGCAACACAAGAGTTAGTAGTACCTAAGTCAATACCAATGATTTTACCCATCAGGCTATCTCCGAATAAATTCTATTTTCGTTTTGCTATATCCCCTATGTGGGGACGTAGAATCGGGTTTCAACCCTTGCTCACAAACAAAAATAATGTTGTTTGCTTCTCTTATGCCCAATAGATAAGGGCTGCAAATAGCTTTTCAAGGGAGAGAACAAAAAAAATTGAAAAAAGTTGCGCAAAAGGTTGAGGCGAGAAGCGAGAAGCGAGAAGCGAGAAGCGAGAAGCGAGAAGCGAGAAGCGAGAAGCGAGAAGCGAGAAGCGAGAAGCGAGAAAGTGTAACTTCTTTTGGTTAAATAAAGTCAACTCTCATTTGTTCATACTTTTTCTACACGTTCCAACAGAACAAAAGAATGAAACTAATGCTTTAACGAGGAGTTAAAGTGAAATATGAAAAACTAAACGTCTGGAAAACAAGTTTCGATTTGTGTAAACGCACTTATATCAGCGTTCAACACATTCAAGACTACTCCTTCAGGGATCAGATTCGCCGTTCAAGTATATCCATCCCAAGCAATATTGCGGAAGGTGTGGAACGAAATAGCCCTAAAGAAACCGCTTACTTTTTCAATGTTGCAAAAGGTTCGGTCGGAGAACTCAAAACTCAGTTAATGCAGGCTAGAGAACTAGGCTATCTTCCAAAAAGTTTTTGCGATGAGTTATGTGCATCATGTGAGGACATTGGACGGATTTTAGGGGCTCTTATCGCCAAGCATAGAGCACAGCTCTAATACCTCGACTCTTCAATCTCGATTCTCGTTTCTATGAAAAACAAAGCGAGGCCCTAAGACCTCGCTTTGAATTCGATTGAGTGAGCAATTATGAATTACGCACTTGCTTGTGCTGGTTCAGCATCTACGATTTCTTCTTTACCAATCTCGCCTTCAGACTTAGCAACAATCGTGTTTACTGCTGTATCGCCGACTACGTTAGATGATGTACAGAACATATCGTTAATACGGTCAACCGCTGCAACAATTGCTAGACCTTCTGGTGGTAGACCCAATTGGTGAAGGATAACGCCAACCATTACTACACCACCGCCAGGAACACCGCCTGCACCGATAGACAATAGCAGAACCGTGAAGCCTAGAGTCACTAGGTCAGATACCGCGATAGGCTGACCAAACGCGTTTGCACAGAATACCGCTGCGATTGCGATGTAGATTGAAGCCCCCGCCATGTTCATAGTTGCACCTAGTGGTACACCAAAACCAGCGACCGACTTAGACACACCAATCTTGTCAGTAAGAGTACGCATCGTTACTGGAATCGTCGCATTTGAGCTTGCTGTAGATAGAGAGAACAGCACTTGCTCACGCGTCTTACGAGAGAACTCACGCGCAGAAATACCTGTAAACATTTGAACCGCTAGTGGGTATACCACGAAGATCCAAAGCACTAGCATTGAAACCACAAGAGCAACATAACCTGCTACCGATGCAAGCGTGCCAGCATCCAAGGTTGCGCCAAGTTGAATCATCAGAGCAAACACACCGTATGGCGCTAGGCTCATCACTAAGCCAATCAGCTTCATCATGATTTCGTTCGCCATCTTAAAAGTACGAACCGCTGGGCCGCCTTTTGAATCAAGCGCTTGAATTGCAAGACCTGTCAGAATTGCCATAAAGATAATTTGTAGCATGTCACCATTTGCAAACGCCTGAACTGGGTTGCTTGGGACAATGTTCACAACCATAGAGAAGATGTCTGGCGTTTCTGTTGACTTAAGTGCCACAGAGTCAGAGATCGTACCCGCAAGGTTTGCACCTGCACCAGGCTGAACAATCATAGCAACAGTAAGAGCAGCAACGATCGCGACGACGGTATTCAAAATGTAAAGAGTAAAGGTTTTACCACCTAAGCGACCAAAAGAACGAATATCTTTAAGCTCCACGATGCCACATACAATTGATACATAAACCAGAGGAACAACCAGAAGTTTAATTAGCGAAACGAACATGCCGCCCGCACCTTCTGCTGTACCTAAGATATAGGTATCAAAAATCGCAATACCGCTAAATAAGTACTGAATAGCTGTACCCAGCACGAGGCCGGCGAACAAGCCGATAAAAATCTTACTAGAAAGCGATTTATCCATCATAAATCTCCGAAATGTTGTGTTTGCTATTTATATTTTTATAGTTACATCTGCTGATTTTTACGGCAGACCTCGCGAATAATACACATCAGAGTTACAAAATAAAGACTTTCTTTACAAGAATGTTAATAAATAACATTAAAAGTAAATCACCAGATTCACATTCATATTCAGAATTTAATTTTGAAGGCAAGTCATAACAGACACTTATAGACACAGCATTCCATAAGTACGCAAGATAAAGAAAGGATATCCCCTATAGGAAAATTATTTCCCAATAAGAAAAACTTTGAAGGGGATCAAATTTCAAATTCATCGCATATTCAGAGGGGTGAATATGGTTAAAGGGATGTTTGAAACAAAAACGCCCGCTGTTTAAGAGCGGGCGTTTTAATATATTTATATCAATGAGTTAACTGATTACTTAGCAACCATAACCATTGCAGGACGAATAACTCGACCGTTTAGCTCGTAGCCTTTTTGCATCACAAACATTACTGTGTTTGATTCATGGTCAGGGCTTTCTTGAATAGACATCGCTTGGTGGAATTCAGGGTTGAATGCTTCACCTTCTGGGTTGATCTCTTTCAAACCGAATTTCGATACTGCGTCTACAAATGTCTTGTGTGTTAGCTCAACACCTTCAAGAATTGGCTTAACCACTTCGTGCTCTGCATCCACAGCTTGGATAGCACGCTCTAGGTTATCGATAACTGGAAGTAGTTCTTCAGCGAATTTGTTCAGAGCGTACTTACGAGCTTTATCGATTTCTTGCTCAGTACGACGACGCATGTTTTCTACTTCAGCTTTAGAGCGAAGAACCGCATCTTGCTGGTCTTTCACTTTTGTCTCGCTAGACAGTAGTGCTGCTTCTAGTTGAGCAATCTTAGCGTCTTTCTCATCACCAATCTCTTCAAGTTCTGCTTCAGCTTCTTGCGCTGCCGCTTCTACTTTCTCAGCTTCTTCGATGATTTGATCAAGCTCTTCTTCTGTAACTTTGTTTTCTTCGTTGCTCATGATATCTCCAGAATTCAACTTAATGTCCTTAAAGCCACTCACGTTTTGTGGGCTTTAACCACATAAAAATTCGCATATTTAGGTAACTTGCCATTATTATGGGGATGAAGATTCCTGATTCAAGCCTCTTTAATGCGGAAATGCTATGAAAAACCCATGTAACGTGATCGCGATTATCGGAAAACCACGAGATCAGCAGGCAATTCAAACTCATAGAGAGTTATACGAATGGCTGACCTCTGAAGGTTACCAAGTCTTTATCGATGATCGCCTTGCTGCAATTTTAGACGAAATCCCGCAAAACCAGTTTGCTAGCCTTGTTGAACTGGGTAAAAACGCCGATCTCGCTATTGTCGTTGGCGGTGATGGCAACATGTTAGGCGCAGCTCGCATCTTGTCTCGTTTTGATGTGGCTGTCATTGGGGTAAACCGAGGAAACTTGGGCTTCCTGACTGACCTTGATCCTGATGACTTTAAAGAAGCACTGAAGGCCGTATTAAAAGGCGAATACATTGAGGAAGAGCGCTTTTTATTGGAAGCAGAAATCCATCGTCACGGTCAAATCAAGAGTCACAACGCAGCATTGAACGAAGCGGTCTTGCACCCTGGCCAAGTCGCGCACATGATTGAATTCGAAGTCTATATTGATAACAGCTTCGCGTTCTCACTGCGTGCCGATGGGTTAATTGTTTCTACTCCAACGGGCTCTACGGCTTACTCTTTGTCTGGGGGCGGCCCAATTTTGTCACCAAGCCTAAACGCGATTTCTCTGGTGCCAATGTTCCCACACACATTGTCTAGTCGACCGCTAGTTGTGGATGGAAAACGTCGTATCAAACTGGTCGTTTCGCCAGAAAACCGCGGCACACAAGAAGTTAGTTGCGACGGACAGGTTTCTCTGCCAGTCTCTCCAGGCGATGAAATTCATATCTATCAGAGCCCGAACGTTCTAAAGCTGATCCATCCGAAGGACTACAGCTACTATCACGTACTAAGAAATAAGCTTGGTTGGTCAAGCAAACTGTTTTAGCAATAAAGGTTGGTGTGAGAGCATCAACCTTTTTTCTTCTCTGCCATAAAAGCCTCTTGTAAAAGCCAAACGACATTCAATCAAGCAACGTTAAAATTAATTTTATAAATTTAGATCTTGTGTGCAAAATTTATACAAACCTTAACGCTCGAATTGAATGCTCGATGTCCGGTGATATTCTCGCCATGAATAGAATATAAACTCTATTTCATACCAGTTATCTCAAAGGACGCATTATGAAAAAAACAATTATATTGTCCGCTCTCAGTACGTTAGCGCTTATGGGCTGCCAATCTGAGGAGGCAAAGGTTACCGATATTTCAAACGCAAAAGCCGAGGACATCACCGACACTAAACGAGCGTTGGCACAACAACTCAGTGAGAGCTACACCGACATAGAACCGATGCTGCGCCGAGACATCACCGCAGAGCACATCAATATCCCTGTTTCTTCTTTTGTTGAACAAACTCCCCTATCAGCTTTCAGTAAACAACTTGTACAAGCCGATACACAAATTCGCTCATGGAAAGGCATTTCAGAATACTCAGAACAGCTTCTCGAAGTTCGCCTTGCAAATGAAGCGATGCTAGATGTATGGCAAGAAGGCAAAATTAGCCCCCTATTTGCTTTTGAACCAAGTGGCGATGATGAGCAATGGCAATACATCGAAGCGTACGATGTCTATGGTCAAATCCACCAGTTGGACGTTTATCAACTTCCTGACGTACCGGTTTTGGTTATTGATAACAATAGCTCTGCAGAACTCAAAGCTGGCCTGCAAGCCATGCAAGCAGAGATGAAAAGCTTAGGCCAAGCGACCATGGTTCAGCCATATCTATCCGATAACCAGCGAGCTAATGCCCCTCTTCTGGCCAGTGCAACAAGCTCCACTCAACCAATTCAAACCACGCAACTTAAGAAGATTCGTCTTTCAGATGATCAAGAACCTTGGATCTCGGGCAAAGCAGAAATCTACGCCATCGTTACTGGCGTCAACCCAAGCCGTGACGAGCCAGCGTTAGACTTGGTCGAACTTCCATATTTGGATTACGACAATCAAGATTACTATCCGAACCAAATCATCATTCACTGGTCTCGTTACCGTTGGGGGGCGGCGGATATCGTCTTGATGGAGCAAGATGACGGCACCGATTACAAACAGTTAGCCAAGCTGCTTGTTCAGGTTGCTGAAGAGGTTCTGAAGGCAATTCCAGATCCAGAAGTACAGGCATACGCCATCATTCCTCAGATCACGAACAAAATTATCGATGCGATCCCTGATGGAGCACTCACCAACGATGATGATTTTGTCGATGTTTACTACACGCTGATGCAAGACACTTCTTATGTCGACCATCCAGGTGCCGGCGTCAACGCAGTGGTTACTTTAGAGCCGCTCACAATTAATCCAACTCGCCCGTAACTTGTTCAATTTAAATAGGTCGTTGCATTTTCTACGACCTATTTTTCCCTTCTCCCTCACAAAAAATCGCTTCTTTGAGAAAAAATACCTAACCCACCTTTACTGTATAAAGAAACAGTATATACTGTTTTCTTATACAGTATTGTTCAGTTATACAGGTAAATAAAAATGCTGGCTCATCTAAGTGTTAATAATTTTGCGATTGTTAAATCTTTACAGCTCGAGCTTTCAAAGGGCATGACCACCATCACTGGTGAAACAGGTGCAGGTAAATCTATTGCAATTGATGCTTTAGGTCTTTGTTTAGGCGGGCGTGCCGATGCAGGCATGGTGCGACAAGGCGAAGAAAAAACAGAAGTCAGCGCAGCCTTTTTACTGGACAACAATCTACACGCAACGCGTTGGCTAGAAGATAACGACCTGCTGGATGGCAGCGAATGTATCTTGCGTCGCATCATCACTAAAGAAGGCCGCTCTAGAGCCTTCATCAACGGCAGCCCAGTCCCACTTTCACAACTCAAATCTCTTGGGCAGTTGTTGATCAACATCCATGGACAGCACGCACATCATCAACTGATGAAAAGCGAGCATCAAATGGCCATGCTTGACCAATATGCAGGACATTTAAACCTACTCAAAAGCACACGCAGTGCTTACCAGCATTGGCGTCAGGCAGACAATAACCTTAAGCAACTAAAAGAGAACAGCCAGCAAAACCAGGCGCAAAAGCAGTTGCTTGAATACCAAATCAAAGAACTGAATGAGTTATCGCTAGGTGAAGAAGAATTTGCAGAGCTCGAGCAAGAGCACAAACGACTGTCCAATAGCGGTGAACTTGCCGCTACCTGCCAGCAAGCCATCGAACTTATTTACGAAGGTGAAGAAGTCAATGCGCTTGGTATTTTGCAATCGGCCAATCACTCCCTAATCCAATTAGCGGAATTAGATGAGAAATTAGCTGAACTACCAAACATGCTGTCAGAAGCAATGATCCAGCTAGAAGAAACCAAAAACGAACTTCGCAGCTACCTTGACGGCATCGATGTCGATCCAGGTCGCATGGCTTATGTCGAAGAACGTTTTTCTAAAGTGATGTCGATGGCTCGCAAACACCATGTGATGCCTGATGAGCTCTACCAACATCACCAAGATCTGCTAGCACAAATCGAAGCACTAGATTGCTCTGATGAACGCTTAGATGAATTAGCACAAGAAGTGGAACAGAAATACCAAAGCTTCTTAACTCAAGCAGAAAAACTGCACAAATCACGCAGCCGTTATGCTAAAGAATTGAACAAGCTGATCACGCAAAGCATGCACGAGTTGAGCATGGAAAAAGCAGTGTTCAGCATCGAAGTGAACAACGAAAACGCGCATCCATCTCCACTAGGCATGGACAGCGTATGCTTCTTGGTTTCAACCAACCCCGGTCAGCCATTGCAGCCTATCGCTAAAGTCGCGTCTGGTGGTGAGCTATCGCGTATCTCCTTGGCTATCCAAGTGATTACTGCTCAGAAAGTCGACACACCAAGCTTGATCTTCGATGAAGTGGACGTAGGTATCAGTGGCCCAACAGCTGCCGTGGTTGGCAAGATGCTACGCAAACTAGGTGAATCGACCCAAGTCATGTGTGTTACCCACTTGCCGCAAGTTGCTGGTTGTGGTCACCAACAGATGTTTGTCGCGAAACACACCAAAAGTGGCCAAACTGAAACACAAATGCGCTCACTGGATGAAGAGCAACGTGTGGCAGAACTCGCTCGCTTACTTGGTGGCAGCCAAATCACTGACTCTACACTGGCAAACGCAAAAGAACTGCTTATTGCAGCTTAACGACTTAGCCTTAATAAGGGGATGAAATATGGATATCAGGACAGTCGACCATGAAAGCTGCTTAAATCTCATCCCCATTTTTACCGAATTAGAGCAGTACTACTTCAAAGAACAAGCAGCCACTGAGAAAGAGCTGGCACATTATCTCAAGTACAAAGTCTTTTCAGAGTACTCTGGCATCAAAGTTATTGCGGCATACACTAACGACACCATAATGGGATTTGCGACCTACACCGTGATGTTTCCTGCACCGAAACTCTCCGGTCAAATGTATTTGAAGGATCTATTCGTGTCCTCTTCTGCGCGAGGAAAAGGCGTAGGACTAAAGTTGATGAAGTATCTCGCGTCTCTTGCCGTCATTCATGGTTGTCATCGATTAGATTGGACAGCAGAAAGCACAAATCCTCTCGCAGGTCGGTTTTACCAATCGATTGGTGCTGAGCGAGTCAACGAGAAAGAGTACTATCGCTTTTCCGGCGATACTCTACTTGAGTTTTCACAAGCCAAATAACCGCTGAATTTTCTCCTTCATTGATCTGACAAACATGCCATTATTGTGCGTGACAAACTGTTAAGCTCTCGGTTTAAACGAATTTGTGAGTCATGTTCTGCCATTTAGCGTGCAATATCAGCGAATAAATGCAACTCAACTCAAAATTCGTTGTCAGATTTCCTACCATACGACGCATAGCTTTTTACATCTGCGTCGAGCTTGTTTATTATCAGCGCAGTATTTTAAAGGTTACTAAGAAATTATTATGCAATTAAAGAAGTGGTTAGTTGCCGTACCATTAGCAATGACATTGCTGACAGGATGTTCGGTATTGGAAAGACTGGTTTATCGTATTGATATCAACCAAGGCAACTATGTAGAACAAAGTGCGGTTGATAAATTAAAGTTTGGGATGACTAAAGCACAGGTTCGCTACGTTCTTGGTTCACCTATGTTGGTTGAAAATGGCTACCCGAACACGTGGTACTACATTTACCATCACACACCAGGTCACGGTGATTCCGTGCAGAAAGATCTGATCGTTCAATTTAACGATCAAGGTACGCTGGCTGATCTAACTGGCGACTACCCGAAAAGCGATGCGTTTTACGAGAAGATTCAGTAAACAACCTTTATTTTCGCAGTATTCCTAAAGCCTCCTCATGGAGGCTTTTTTATTGCTTGTCACTCACTCTAACTCCCTAATTCACAGCTTTATTTTCCCTCTTACTCTCCCTTCATCGCTTTGTTTGAATGGACTCGCAAATCCTCTTGCTGAGCATTTTTTATGCAACCACTCACATTTAATCTGAATAGAGTAATGGTTCATGCAAGGAACACGAAAATGAAAGCAATGTCTTATGGTCTACTCGCCATCTCTTCACTCCTTTTGCTTGGCTGTGATGATGACGATTCGAAAGAACAAATCGCAATCACGTCCCATATCAACAGTTTAGAGTTTAATCACGCGGATGACTCAGACCTTGAACCCATCAGGCAAGCTGTAGCTGGTAAATCATTTATTGGCCTAGGTGAAGCGACTCATGGTGGAGCACAAGGCTACAAGTTGAAATCTCGTATTACTAAATACTTGCATCAGTCTGGTGAAATCGACGTTCTTGCAATGGAGAGTGGCCTGTATGACGGACTTCGCTTGTGGCAACGCTTGATGGATGGAGAAATCACCGATGTACGAGACGCCATGCTCTACTCTTTCATGTTCCTCTACTCAGAAACTCCAGAAATCTACCCGCTATACGAGTACGTTGAGCAACAAGCGTTTACTGACAAGCCTTTGTATTATGTTGCATTTGATGGCAGACACAGCAGTGACCCTGCTTGCAGTACCATGCTGCCAGAAATGCAAACATTCGCAGAAAAGCACCAATTGATTAACATAGATTGGGCAAGCTTTATCCCCAACGGCGAGGCAATGATGTGCCCTTGGTATTTTGCCGAGCCAGACCACAGCGCGAAGCAAGCATTTATCAATCAACTTGCGTCTCTTAACTCTGTGATGTCTCAAATGAAAGCCGAACAACTCCTACCTCCATTGGAGCAAAGGCAAGATTTTCGTGAATACGCCACCTTCTGGTTGCAGATAGTCAAAAGCATGCAAGCACATGCGCAAAGTCGCTGGTTTGATACCTACAACCCAGATGAAATCATGCAAGCCGACAACTTGCGATGGCTACAGAAAGAATGGTTGCCGGGTAAAAGCATTCTCGCTTGGGGCCACAACGTCCACATAAGTAACTACGTTGGTGCATGGCATGACAGCACCGGTGCATTTTGGCACCTGCGCCAACAAGTTGACCCGAATGAAGTGTACAGCTTGATTCATACCTTCGAAGATGGATACATCACTCCAATGGAATCCGATCCAGAGCTACGGGCAATTCCTCATTTTTCAACTCGTGAGATGGGAAGTGTGGAGAAACTCTTGGCACAAAATGGCGTCGAAAATGCGTTTATTAAAATGGAAGATATTGCTGGGTTAAAACACCCAGATAGCATCATTTACCAACCTCTAAGCTACGCCAACGACCTAGCGGAAGGGATTATCTACACCAGAACAGAAACCCCGAGTTCGATAGATTCGCCAAGATAAGCGCCAGAAACGACAAAACCTCCCAGTTGGGAGGTTTTGTTTTATATCTACGAGCGTTATTCCGCTGATTTTCTCAAAGAGTTTGGCTTACCGCCCGTCACAGGATCTGCACTGCCTGCCACTTTTGCTTGCTCAGCTCGTTTACGGCGAATCTCTTTTGGATCCGCCAGTAATGGACGGTAAATTTCGATTCGATCTTTGTCTCGAACCGTCGCATCTAGTCGAACGTTGCGGCTGTAAACGCCGACTTTATTCTTCTTCAAATCAATCTCTGGGTACAATTCAAGTACACCAGACTGACGAATAATCTCTTCAACCGTTGCTTGGTTATTCACAACCAAAGTGAACACACGCTGCTCCTGAGGAAGTGCATACACCACCTCAACATGAATCATATCCGACTCAATACTCATAGCACTCGTACACCTGTTTCGCACGTTTAGTAAAAGCGTTTACCATGTTGCTGGTTAGCTCATTAAAGATTTTGCCAAAAGCCATCTCAATCATTTTGCTTGAGAATTCAAACTCAAGTTTCAGCTCAACTTTACAAGCCTGCTCATCAAGTGCGGTAAAGATCCATCCGCCACGAAGAGTTTTAAAAGGACCATCCACCAGATTCATCATGATCGCTTGGCCAGGAATAAGTTCATTAGAAGTTGTAAACGTCTTGCTGATACCTGCTTTCGCCACGTCGACAGAAGCCACCATACCTTCGCCCGAAGACTCAATGATTCGTGAACCTGAACAACCAGGTAGAAACTCAGGATACTTCGAAACATCATTGACCAGATCGAACATCTGCTCTGCACTAAAAGACACCAAAGCAGAACGGCTGATTTGCTTCATACACACTCCTATCGATACGCGTACAAGTTTAAGACTTGTGCCAATTTTACTTTTATTCGACGATAGCGCAAATAAAAGGATTTCCTAACGTATACCCAACCCGTATAATGAGGCCATTATGGTAAAGAAAAAATCAAAACAAAAAGCGGGTAGCAACACTATCGCGCTTAATAAAAAAGCTCGCCACGAATACTTCATTGACGATGAAATTGAAGCAGGCTTGGAGCTACAAGGTTGGGAAGTGAAAGCACTTCGCCAAGGTAAAGCCAATATCGCTGAAAGCTACGTTTTCATGCGTGACGGAGAGGCTTTTGTCAGCGGAATGACCATCACTCCTCTTAATCAAGCATCAACTCACGTTGTCGCAAACCCTACACGTGTGCGCAAACTACTAATGAGTCGTCGTGAACTCGACAACCTTCTTGGTCGCATCAACCGTGAAGGTATGACGCTAGCCGCATTGTCACTGTACTGGTCTCGCTCTTGGGTGAAGATCAAGATCGGTGTTGCGAAAGGTAAAAAGCTTCACGACAAACGTACCGATCTTAAAGAAAAAGATTGGGCTCGTGAAAAAGCACGCGTGATGAAGAGTTCACTGCGTTAAACTTGACCACTTAGACGCATAGTACTGGACAGCCTAGGCTTTTCTGTTACTATGCCGATATTACCTCTGGGGCTGATTTAGGATTCGACGGGAATTCAGAAGTCTGAGGTGCATGCCGAGGTGCGGTAGGCCTCGTTAACAAACCGCAAAAAAATAGTCGCAAACGACGAAAACTACGCACTAGCAGCTTAATAACCTGCTCAGAGCTCTCTCGCCCTAGCTTCCGCACGTAAGACGGGGACCAACGAGGGATCAAACCCAAACGCGCTAGTCCGGATTCTCCCGCCTGAGAGATGAACGACGAATTATAATTCAGGATAGTCATTTACTAGCGTGTCGGTTCGCAGGTGGGTGGTGAATTTAAAGATCGACTAAGCATGTAGTACCAATGATGAAAGGTTTTCGGACGCGGGTTCAACTCCCGCCAGCTCCACCAAACGTTTGGAAAGGGCGGTAAATCACTGATTTACCGCCCTTTTTGTTTCTATACGATCAATGATTTGGCTGTTTGGTACTGAAACAAGGTACTAAAACATGCATAACCTGCGAATCTCAAAAGGCGGAATTTGGCAATTCCGTTATCAAATACCATCCATACATCGACACCTATTTCACAATCGATATGAGATCAAACGTTCTCTTCGCACATCTGACAAACAAACGGCTATTGTAAAAGCATTGCAGCTGGAGCTGGAAATTCGTATTTCAATTCAGAACAACCAACCGATGATTGAATCTAATACGGGCACATATAGACCTGAGAAGCCTGCATCGCCTGCGATTTTAGTTTCGAAAGAAAAAACAGCATCAATCGACCCTTTCAAATGCCTCCAAATGTATCGAGATTCCAAAAAAGAACTAGTGAATCAAAAAACGATTGATATGGCTTATGCGAAATGTCATATCGTACTTACCCTGCTCAAAACAAGAAACATAAAGGATATTCGTCGACTTCAAGCTGAAGAAGTCCGTACCTTGTTAAGCCAATATCCTGTCAATGCAACCAAGCATAAACAATTTAGTGGGATGAGAGGTCTGCAACTGATAGAGGCTAACAAAAAGCATAAATTTGCGACCTTAAGCACAGAGAGCGTCAAAGACTACATACAAAAATGCTCATCGTTTTTTGAGTGGTGTTTACAAATGGAAATGACGGATATCAACCCATTTAAGGGAATGAGATTCAAGAAAACTCGCAAAGACAGCGAAGCCAAACACGCTTATGACTACACAGACCTAAAAAAACTTTTCAGCACTGAGATCCATACTAAGAAGAAATATAAGCATCCACACTACTATTGGCTGCCGCTGCTAGGGTTGTACACTGGCGCACGCTTAAATGAGCTATGTCAGCTCTACAATAAGGACATCTATAAACAAGATGGAGTTTGGGTGCTCAGAATTGACGATAAGCATGATGGACAACGACTAAAAAATAACAGCAGCCGTAGGGTCATCCCTATTCATGAAAAGCTATTAGAACTTGGTTTCATTGACTACATCAACAGCGTGCAGCATGAACGTATCTTTCCTGCCTTGAAACAAGAACGAGATGGTTTTGGCACAGCAGCATCCAAATGGTTTGGGCGCTTTAAGAGCAAGTTAGGATTTGGGCGTGGGCATGATTTCCATTCGTTTAGGCACACCGTAGCAACTCAACTAAAACATGCCGAAGTATCTTCCATTCTTACTGGCGAGCTTCTAGGGCACTCTCAAAACAACATCACTTACGATAGGTACGGCAAAGGTATGAGTATTGAAAAACTAAAAAATACTATTAATATCATTAAGATAAATTCATAGATTATTTTTTCAATTACTATTTAGAGAGAAAATCTAGGTATGCTCATCATGCTAACTTGGGTCACTAAAAGCTATTTAGTTCCGACTTCGTTTCCGTACCCAGCGTAGTATACAAACAAGAAAGTATCTAAGTAGGTAATAGATGATTTATTGATGACATATTCAGGAACTAGGTTGTATTATATTTTTATATCAGGGTGTTAGTATCAGTTCAGATCACATAAAAAGGCACAAAATGAACCTAAGTACAGCAAACGAAAATTTTCGGCAACTAGTTGGTCACAATGTCACATACAGAATTCCACCATTTCAGCGTGACTACTCATGGAATGAAGAAAACTGGGAAGAGCTGTGGTTTGATATAATGGCGATGTACAGTGAAGAGACTGATGCAGAAACAGAACATTATATGGGCTATCTGGTTTTGCAAAGCACTCAGGGGGACAGATCAAGTCTAGTCATTGACGGGCAGCAAAGAATCACAACGATCAGCATTATCATTTTAGCTGCATTACGTCATCTGCAATCCTTGATAGCTCGGCAAATTGATTCTGAAAACAACACTCAACGAGAGAAAGTTTTAAGGGAATCATATATTGGTTATATTGATCCTATTACACTTCGCTCTAAGTCGAAGCTTACTCTTAATAAGCATAACGATCGATTTTATCAAAACTATATTGCAGCTAATGCATCTCAGATACCTCAAAGAAATTTAAAAGCATCGGAACACTTACTGCGTAAGTCGTACCAATGGTATTCTAGCAAGCTTGAAGCTCGTTTTGGCTTTGAAGACAATAGCGGACAGCAAATCACCGTCTTTATTGATTCACTCGTAGATAAACTGTTTTTTACCGTAATCACGGTTACAGACGAACTAAATGCATTCAAAGTATTTGAAACTCTTAATGCTCGTGGAGTAAAGCTTTCTTCAACAGACCTGCTTAAAAACTATTTATTTTCAGTCCTAAGCAGCGATGACCCTCATGATACCATTATGTTAGACCTTGAAGCTTCATGGGAACATATAACCGGATTACTAAATAGCGAGAGTTTTCCTGAGTTGTTGAGGATTTTTTGGAATAGTAAAAACAAGCTAGTTCGAAAGAAAGAGTTGTTTAAGACTATTCAAAAATCAATAAACACTAAGGAAAAAGCATTTGAGTTAGTAAGAGATTTGGAATATAACTCAGAAATTTATGCTAATCTCCGTGATCCTAACAGCGATATATGGAATGCTAATGAAAGGGAATCCTTAAGTCAGCTAAGTATGTTTGGGGTAAAGCAGCCTGTCGCAATGCTTATGTCTGCATATCGTAAGTTTTATGATGCTGAACGTAATACTTTTACCCGAATTCTGAACGCTATTTCAGTTATTTCATTCAGGTACAATGTCATATGCAGTCTACCTCCTCAAGATCAAGAGGGCTTGTACAGCTCTGTCGCTATAAAGATAGAAAATGGTGAAATAGATACTTACTCCAAGGTCATTCAGGCTCTTAAGGATATCTATCCCGATGATGACCATTTCAAAGGTGCATTTAGCAGTAAGCAACTTAAAACGGCTTTGTTGCTTAAATCGATGGAACTAAATCTAGAAGCTACGATCTGATCGGCTACCCCCATCAATCGTCGTAGCCTCATGCCTAAACCTCGTTACAAAACAACTAACTGGAAGCAGTACAACAAAGCCTTAATCAACCGTGGTTCTCTGACCTTTTGGATTGATGAGGAAACGATAGCTGAGTGGAAACAAAACAAACAAGGCAAGCGTGGTAGACCTCGCCGATTCAGCGACTTAGCCATTACTACCGCACTGATGGTGAAACGCATTTTCTCTATGCCATTGAGAGCGCTACAAGGTTTTCTAGACTCTGTATTTAAGCTGGCTAACATCCCGCTTGTTTGCCCGCACTACACCTGTATAAGCCGCCGAGCTAAGGAAGTTGAGGTTTCAT